>DAOSOK010000021.1 GCA_035373905.1 Candidatus Ozemobacteraceae bacterium
CCCGACAGAGGTTCCCCTCAAAACCCGTACCAGAACGCTCACTGAGAATTGCTGCACGCGAGAATGTCCCCTTGACCGAGGGTCCGATCTGGTGTAAAATCGGCAGATCAACTTCCACGACGGAAGCATAAACGAACGGAGGTATTCTCAGTCATGGCCCTTGTTTCAATGAAAGCCCTGCTCGAGGCCGGCGTCCATTTCGGCCACCAGACCCGCCGCTGGAACCCGAAGATGGCGAAGTACATCTTCACCAGCCGCAACGGCATCTACATCATCGATCTCCAGAAGACGACGAAGCTGCTCGATGAGGCGTGCGAGTTCGTCAAGAGCGTCGTGCGCGAAGGCAAGTCGGTTCTCTTCGTCTCCACCAAGCGCCAGGCTCAGGATATCATCAAGGCCGAAGCGGAGCGCTGCGGGATGTTCTTCGTGAATTACCGCTGGCTCGGCGGCATGCTGACCAACCATGTCACGATCCAGAAACGCATCGCCCGCCTCAAGGAGCTCGACGAGCTGATCGACAGCGGCAAGATTGAGTCGTATCCGAAGAAGGAAGCTTCCCAGATGCGCAAGGAGCGCGAGAAGCTCGACCGCTCCCTCGGCGGCATCAAGAACCTGAAGGGCATGCCCGGCGCGATCTTCATCATCGACCCGCACAAGGAAGCCATCGCGGTCGCCGAAGCCCGCACGATGAACATTCCGATCGTTTCCGTCGTCGACACCAACTGCGATCCCGACCAGATCGACTACGTCATCCCGGGCAACGACGACGCCATCCGCGCCGTGAAGCTGGTCACCAGCCTCATCGCCGACGCCGTCATGGAAGCCCTCGAGGGCAAGCCGTTCGAGGAAGTCCAGGGCGTCGCCGCCGACGCGGCCGCCATGGCCGCCGCCGCCGGGGCCCCCGCCGCCGCCGCGACCGTCACCAAAGTCGCCGAGGAAGGCGCCGAGAAACTGGTCATCGAGTAAGTCACATCCGCGGTTCCCAATCACCGCAGTTTTCGTAGAACAAAGGGAGTAGAAGATGGAAATCAATGCCAAGATGGTATCCGAGCTGCGCGAAAAGACCGGCGCCGGCATGATGAAGTGCAAGGAAGCCCTGGTCCAGTGCAAGGGCGACGTCGAAGCCGCCGTCGATTATCTGCGCAAGAAGGGCCTCGCTTCGGCCGACGGCAAGTCCGGCCGCGCCACGTCCCAGGGCCTGGTTCACCCCCATCTCTCGGCGGACCGCCGCACGGCCGTCCTCCTCGAGATCAACTGCGAGACCGACTTCGTCGCCCGCAACGAGCTGTTCAAGGACTTCATCGCCCAGCTCGCCCAGCACGCCCTCAATACCCCCAAGATCTCCACCGTCGAAGAGCTCGACGCCTCGACCCACAACGGCCAGAAGGTCGAAGAGACCCGCAAGGGCCTCATCGCCAAGACCGGCGAGAACATCACCATGGGCCGTCTCGAGCGCATCCAGATCCCGGCCGGCAAATACGGCACGTTCGACACCTACGTGCATGGCGACGGCAACATCGGCGTCGTGGTCCAGCTGAACACCTCGAGCCAGGAAATCGCTTCGAATCCGGAGGTCATCACCCTGGCCCACGAGATCGCCCTCCAGGCCGCCGCGATGAAGCCCCGCTACACCGACCGGACCGAAGTTCCCGCTGCCGACATTCAGCGCGAGAAGGAAGTCATCCTGGGCCAGATCAAGAACGATCCGAAGAACGCCAACAAGCCCGAGAACATTCTCGCCAAGATCGTCGACGGCCGCATCGACAAGTTCTACAAGGAATACTGCCTGGTCGACCAGACCTACGTGAAGGACGACTCCAAGACGATCCAGGACCTGTGCAACGAGCTCGGCAAGAAACTCGGCGGCACGATCACCGTCGGCACCTTCCGCCGCTGGGTTCTCGGCGAGCGCCCCGCCGCCACCGAGACTCCCAAGGCCGAAGCCTGCTGCGCCTGCTGCGGCTGAGCCCGACGTGAGTCCGGATCGGATCGATCCTGACCTGCCCTGACCTTTTCAGAGACGCCCCTTCGGGGCGTCTCTGTGTATATCTGGCGATATTCATTCTCTTCATGGCATGACGAAGGAGAGCAACACGTGACAAGGACCAAACCGACGTTCAGACGCCCCCTCCTCAAGCTGAGCGGGGAAATGCTCGGCGGAAGCGCCGGGACGGGCTTCAACCGTGAGGCGATCGAGACCTACGCGGCCGCCGTCGCAGAACTGATCAAGCACGGCATCACCCCGTCCCTCGTGATCGGCGGCGGAAATTTCTTCCGCGGCGCGCGCGGCCACCTGCCGGCCCTCGAGCGACATCACGCCGACTACGTGGGCATGCTTGCCACGGTGATGAATGCGATCTGTTTCGCCGACCATCTGCGCGCGGCCGGCGTCAGGGCGAAGGTGTTCTCGGCGACGGCAATGGAGCCCCTGGCCGAGCAGTATGGCATCGACAAGGCGAAGGAGACGCTCGACAACGGCATCGTGTGCCTGTTCGGCGGCGGCACCGGGAGTCCGTATTTCAGCACCGATTCCGCGTCGGCGCTTCGCGCGATCGAGACCGGATGCGACGTGCTGATCAAAGCCACCAAGGTCGACGGCGTGTATGACTCGGATCCGATGAAGAACCCTGGCGCAAAGAAGTTCGATACGATACAATACCGTGAAGTCCTCGACCGCCAACTCGGCGTCATGGATCTCGTCGCCATCACGCTGTGCCGTGACAATCGCATGCCGCTGCTGGTGCTCTCGATGGCCGAGCCACACGCCCTGCTGAGGGCCTGCAACGGCGAACCTCTGGGCACGCGGGTCGTCGAGGGATGAACGTCTTCAACTCTATAAATCCAATCAAGGAGAGATCAGGAACATGACCACAGTCGATTCGATCATCAAGGAAAGCACCGACAAGATGGTTCAGTCGATCGAGGTGCTGAAGAAGGAATTCTCGACGATGCGCACGTCGCGCGCGACGCCGTCGCTGCTCGACCGCATCACCGTCAATCATTACGGAACCGAGACGGCCCTGCATCACGTCGCTTCGATCTCCGCCCCTGATCCCAAAACGCTCGTGATCCAGCCCTGGGAGAAAAACCTTCTGGGCGAGATCGAAAAGGCGATTCAGAAGTCGGACCTCGGCCTGAACCCGCAGAACGACGGCCACGTCATCCGCCTGCCGATTCCCGCGCTGACCGAAGAGCGCCGCAACGACCTGGTCAAGACGTGCAAGAAGAAGGCCGAGGAGTTTCGGGTCGCCATCCGAAACGTCCGGCGCGACGCGAACGACGCGGTCAAGGCCCTCGAGAAGAAGAGCACGATCACGCAGGACGAGAGTAAGAAGGCCGTCGACCGCGTGCAGAAGATCACCGACGAGCATATCGAGAAACTGAACAAGGTGCTCGAAACCAAGGAAAAGGAGATCATGGGGAAGTAAGGTCATGTATCGCATCAGCGAAGACTGCGTCGAATGCGGCTCCTGCCTCGCCGTGTGCCCGATGAAAGCCATCAGGGAAGGCGAGCCGTTCGTCATCACCAGCAAATGCAATGACTGCGGCCGCTGCGCCGAAGTCTGCCCCGTTGAAGCCATACGACCCGCCGGGGCCGACGACTGAGACCGTTCCAGCCCTGCCCGGCAACCGCCCTGTCGGCGGCTGCCGGGCGCGACGTTCCCCTCCGATTCAACACATGACACAACCAGCAGCAATCGAGCGGCAGCAACAGCTCGAAGCCCTTCTGAAACAGATCCGGTCGTCCCCCGTCCCGGTTCCGGCCCATATCGGCATCATCATGGACGGCAACGGCAGATGGGCGAAGATGCGCGGCTACAGCCGCATTCGCGGTCACCAGACCGGCGCCAGGAACGTCAAGACGATCGTCCGGTTCGCCGACAAGCGGCTCGGCGTAAGACATATCAGTCTCTATGCGTTCTCGATCGAGAACTGGGCGCGGCCCAGTTTCGAAGTCTCCGCGCTCATGCGGCTGATCCGCGCCTACATCGTGCATGAGCGAAACGAACTCCACGCAGAGAACGTCCAGTTTCGGCTCGTCGGCAGACGCGAGGGACTCGCCCCAGAGATTCTCGAGGAGGCGAGGCAGTCGACCGAACTGATGTCGCGCAACACCGGCCTCACGCTGAATCTCTGCATCAACTACGGCGGCCGGGCCGAAATCGTTGACGCCGTCCGGCGGATCGTCGCGTCCGGCATCTCGCCGGAAAAGATCGACGAGAAGCTGATTTCGGGGAATCTCTACGCCCCCGACGTTCCCGATCCCGACCTGATCGTCCGGACGAGCGGCGAGATGAGACTGAGCAATTTTTTGCTCTGGCAGAGTGCATATAGCGAACTTTATATAACGGACGTCCTCTGGCCGGACTTCGACGAACTCGAGCTCGCGAAGGCCGTCGCCGCCTATCAGGGCCGCGAGCGCCGCTTCGGCAAGACCGGGGAGCAGATCGGCGGCAAGGGTTCGAAATGATCTCGAGGCTCCCGCTCATTTTTCTCGGCATTCCCCTCGTGTACGGCATTCTCGCGGCGGGCCCGTGGCCCCGTTGCGTTCTCTTTTCGATCATCGCGGCCGCCGGCCAGTGGGAGCTGTTCGGCATGTTCGGCCCGAAGACGCCGGAACCAAAATATATTTATGAATATACATCTGGGGCCGTCCTGCTCGCCGCGACCACCCTGTGGGGCGAACGCGGACTCCTGTTCGGCACGGGTCTGATCGCCGCCGGTCACGCGATGGCGACCGTCAGCCGCGGTCTCGACGGCAGAGGGTGGCAGCGATTCGCTCTCGGCCTCGCGGGAATGATGTATCTCCCGTTCTGCCTGGGTTTCTTCCAGTTGATCGCCGGCACTTCCGGGGCGACGGCCGTTTTCGCTCTCCTGATCGTCGTCTGGGCCCTCGACATCGGCGCCTATCTGTTCGGCCTGTCGCTCCGCCGGTTCTGGGACGCCCGCCTGGCCCCCAACATCAGCCCGAACAAGACCGTCGTCGGCGCGGTCGGCGGGACTCTGGCCTGTCTCGCAGCGGTCTGGCTGCTCGACCGGCACGGCTGGTTGCCGGTTCCCGAGGAGCGGCTCTGGGCGTTCGGCCTGACCGCGGCGCTGCTCGGCCAGGCGGCCGACCTGTTCGAGTCGGTCCTGAAGCGGGAGGCGGGCGTCAAGGATTCGAGCACCCTGCTCGGCGCTCACGGCGGCATGCTCGACCGCATCGACAGCGTTCTGTTCCTGGGCCCTCTGGCCTACGTATTTCTGATCGCCTGACCGGCGGTCTCGCAAAGGTTGTCACATGATCATCTCTGCCATTCTCGTCACTCTCAAAACGATCTTTTCCATCTGCTTTGTCCTCGGAAGCATCGCCCTCGTCCATGAACTCGGCCATTACCTGACCGCGAAACTCACCGGCATCTGGGTTCTCGAGTTCGCGATCGGGTTCGGAAACCGGCTTCTGAAAATCAAGTGGGGGGAGACGATCTACTCGATCCGCCCCTTCCCTCTCGGCGGTTTCGTCCGGCTCGCCGGCATGGACACCGAGGAGGAAGAGGAAAAGAAAGAGGAAGAACAGGCCGAAGCCACGGAGGGCGCCGAACCTGCGCCGAAAGCCGATGAACCGCCGGAAGATCCCGATGATAAGCTTCCCCAGCTCGCCCCTGACGACCCGCGCGGGTATCCGAGCAAGCCCCGGTGGGCCAAAGTGCTCGTTCTCTCGGCGGGTTCGATCATGAACATGGTCTGGGCCGTCGTGCTGTTCGTCGTCATCTACGCCGTTTCGGGCGGTCCCCTCACCAACATCATGGTCATGGACGCCCTCAAGGACCAGCCGGCCTACCAGGCTGGGGTGCGGGCCGGCGATACGATCACCGCGATCGACGGCGTCGTGCTCGAGGACTGGAGCGAGGGCGTGAAGATGATCCAGGCGGCGGGCGGACGGCAACTCGTGCTCGACATCGCTCGCGACCACCCCACCCCGCGCGGCGCGTTCGGCGGCGGCGTGCTTTCAGGCGACTACGCCGTGAACCGCGGCTCGTACGAGGTTCATCGCCGCGAACTCCTGAAAGTCACCGTCGTTCCGACGGGCGTTTCGGGAAGCGGTCGCATCGGGATCAGCCTCGCCCCGAACAACTTCGATTTCCGCGTCCTCTCGTTCGGAAAGGCCTGCCAGCGCGGTTTCGACGCCGCCGTCGGCCTGACGATGCAGACGGTGAACGGCCTCTACAAGATGGTCGTTCGCGAGACCCAGGCGGACGTCGCCGGGCCGGTCAAAATCATGCAGATGATCAAAGAGCAGGCGCACAAGGGCATCTTCGAGCTTCTCTACCTGACGGCAATGCTGTCGATCAACATCGGCCTTATCAATCTGTTGCCCCTGCCGGTGCTGGACGGCGGCCGCATCGTGTTCGTTCTGCTCGAAGCCGTCTTCGCCGTGCTCCGGATGCTGACCGGCATCAATCTCGCGATCACCCCGAAGGTCGAGGAGAACATTCATTTCGTCGGACTCCTGTTCCTGCTGACCGTGCTGTTGCTGGTCACCTACCAGGATATCCGCAGCTTCTTCTGAAGCCGCCGGGGGCGCGGCATCCCCAGCCCCATCGAAGCATGAGTGACCAATCGGAAGCCTCTGGAACGATCGGCCCGTCGCCGATGTTCGTCGTCCTGCTCCGGATTCTCGTTTTTTCGTTCCTGGGGTTTGCCGCCGTCATCTCGTGGTTCATCGCGCGACAGCATCAGGACCTGAACATCTTTACCTGGACTCTGCTGTGCGTCCTGACGATCTGGTTCGGCTTCCAGGGATGGCTTCAGGGAGCGATCTCCGCCGTTCTCGGATGGTTCAGGCTCGCTGCCTCGATCGCCGCCGGATATTTCTTTGGAACTATCGCCGGCTCTGCCGCCGGTTTGAGCGGATTTGCCGCCACGGTCGGCGGTTTCTATCTCTGCGCGATCGGCGTCTACGTCGTCATCGGCCTGCTCGGCCGCCTGGCGATCGATCCGAAACGCTCCCCCGGCATGCTCGACGCCGCCGCCGGGCTCTTTCTCGGCGCCGCCGAAGGGTTCGTCCTGTTCGCTCTCGTCTCCTGGCCGCTTTCCCTGTATCAGCCCGTCTGGAACACCTCACCGGTCTCCCTGGCCGGGAACGTATCGCAGAAAGTTTCGGGTGTCGTCTCTCCCTTCGTTCCCGCGCAGGCTTCCGGCGTCGTGGAGCTGGTCGCCCTCGCCCGGGATGCAAAGTCCGGAATCGACCCTGAAAAAGTCGATCAGGAACGTCTCGCCACGCTCTTCGCCCCCGTCCGGTCGCACCCGAAAGTCCAGGCTCTCTCGAACGACGCCGAGCTCCGAACGCTCATTCAACAGAAAAACGCCGCCGCCCTGATGAAACACCCGAAAGTCCTCGATCTGCTGAACGACAAGGATGTCCAGTCACTCGCTGCGGGAATCGACCTCCACGAGGTGGCCTCGGTTCTGCGCGCAGGCCTGCGCGCAGAACCGAGGAAGTATGAAGAGTGAAGTTTGAAAAGAAAACACAACGGAAGACCGGAAGGCAGGAAAGCATGAGGAGTGAAGTGCCGGAGAGGAGTTTTGAGTTTACGCAGCGAATCGTGGCGTTGTGCTGTTCGCTGCAGAAGCGGCATGGGACTTCGAATACTCTTGCAAAGCAACTGCTGTAGGCCGGGACATCGATCGGAGCGAACATCGAAGAGGGACAATCCAGCCAGAGCGAGGTCGATTTCATCAGCACATACGCCATCGCCTGCAAGGAAACCTGAGAAACTCGCTGCTGACTCCGCCTCCTCCACGCCAGCGACCTCGCCGACTCATCAACCTTCGCCCCCCTCCTCGACGAATCAAACCAACTGATATCTATTCTTACCACTATTATCAAAAAACATCGCTCCAACTCCTCATCCTGACTCCCTTTCCTTTCCCTTTTCCCTTCTTTCTTTTCAAACTTCAAACTTCCCCAACAGCAAAAAAGCGCCGCGATCTGGAATGATCGCGGCGCTTTTTTTTGCTGTTGGGGTTAGTCCCAGCGGGTGTTCAATCCAAACGTCACCCCGAAGTCATGTCCGTATCCGAACTCGCTCTGGAGGGACATCGGGAAGCCGAGGCTCGCCTGCCAGCCCTCGTTGAACACAGACATGCCCAGGATGAGATCGATGTTCGGGCCATCGGGGCCGTTGTCCATCTCCCAGGATTCGCCATCGATTTCGCCGATCAGAGAGAAGTGCTGGTTTACGCGGTAATCGACGCCGCCGCGATACATGTATTTCGAGATGCTGTCTTCCGCGTCGTTGGCGATGCCGAGGTTCACGTGGCTCGCCCAGCGGTCGCTGATGCGGCCCGAGTATGCGCCGCCGAACTCCACCCAGCTGCCGCGCGTCGCATTGGCGGGACCGATCTTGACGCCGACGCGTGATTTGCCGGAAAGATTGATCAGAGGCTGGTGATAATTGTCGGAGGAGAACTTGCCGGCGACATGCAGCAGAACCGCATGGTTGCCTTCGTAATTTTTCCAGATCTGGTATCCGAGCTTCAATTCCGGATCATGAATGCCCGAGAGGTCGACGGTGGGGAATCCGCCGCCGGTCCGGGTGACTTCCCAGGACTGGAACGGTACGGTGACGCCGGCCATCAGTTTCCTGCCGGTATACATCAGGCTGACGGGCATGACCCACTGGCGACCGTCGATGATGTTGTCCTTGCCGTTGAGATATTTATATTTGTCGTAGCGGAATCCGAACCCGAAGTGCCAGGTCTTGTAATAGGGAATCAGGGCGCTTTCGGTTTCGATCAGGCCGTGATATCCGCGCAAATTCAGGAAATAGGGGGAGAAGTCGGTGGGCTTGAGCTCGTCCGGAATCCGGTATTTTTCTTCGCGGTAGAGCGTGGTGGCGGTGTCGGGTCCGGCCTGCGGGGCTGCCATGATGGGAGCCGGAGGAATTGCACCGGTGCTCATGTAGGGCGGCGGAGGGGGAGGCTCCATCCCCTGGGGAGTGGCCGCCACGGGGGGGGCCGGAGGCATCATCGCGGTCGGAGGAGCCGAGAACGACGGCGGCGGCGGGGCCATGGGCGGCGGTTCGTAGGCAGGAACGGCGGCCTGGCCACCCGCATCGAACGACTGGGCAGCGGCCATCTGGGCCGGTGGTTCCATTCCGGGGATGCTCAGGCTCATGCCTGCTTCGAGGCGGTTGGGATTGATCTGCGGGTTCGCCCCGGCGATTTCGCGCCAGCGCTTGCTCGAACCAAGCAGTTTCTTCGCGATCTTTCCGAGCGTGTCGCCCTTCTGGACGACGTAGGTTCCGCCGCTCTGGCCGTAATAGCTGGCATCGGCATCGAACCCGGCGGTTCTGCCAGCCGGCTTCGCCTGCGCGACGGCGGGAGCGTTGGCGGCGGCTCTCTTCGGCGTGCTCACGGGCGGTGCGACATCAGGCTCGGGCTCGACGGCTTCATACTCCTGCGCCGCCGCAGAGGCCCGCACAGGGGCGCGCACCACCGGAGCGGCCGCGACGGCGGGCCTGGCAACAGCAACCTGCGTTGGTGCAGCCGCAGCGGGTGCCATCCGGGCCGGAGCGGTACGCGAAACGTTGACGGCGCCGGCGGCGACGGGCAGAAGCAGACGCTGACCGACCACCAGGGAGTTCGGGTCGGCGATCCGGTTGAAGGCCATCAGTTCCTGCCAGCGATTGGCGTTCCCGAGGAGCTTCTGCGCAATTGCGGGAGCGGTGTCGCCCGCCTGGACCACGTATCCGCCAGCTTCATAGCCACGTGCCGTCGCGGGAGCGGCATTCTGGGCCGCACCGGCGGCAGCCGCGACGCGAACCGATGCGGCCGTGTTCTGGACGCGGCTCCTGGCCTTGTTCACCATGGCCGCGGGCGGCTCGATCGGCGCGCGCACGTCGCCGGCCTCCAGCGGCATGGCGACCACCTTCGGCGGCGCCTGGAGCAGCCCGCCCATACCGGGCAAGGCGACGCCGTCGGCCTGTCCGGCCTCGTCGCTCAACGCGACAGGGTATTCCTGCGCGGCGACGGGGACGGGCATGACTGCGGCGCCCACCGATAACAGCAGGGCGAGCAGCGGGTCCCTGGCCCGCATCGGTCTATAGAATCGCATTGATAACCTCCGTGATTCCAGAGATGGAAGGTTCAGACTTTCCAGTATTTTCGAAAGTTCGCTTTGAGCAGTTTTGCGTAGGCATACCAATCGGAATAAGAAATGATTTCTTCCTTCTTCCCCTTATCGACAGGCAGAAGCCGATTATTGATAAGCAATTGTGCGTGATTTGCGAAAGCGGTCGCCTGCGCCCTTCCGGGGGCGCCGCCTTCGAGGACGGTCACGATTTTTCCCTTGCACAGTTGTCTGGCCGTCCCGAACACTTCGCGAAACAACGCCAACAGCCCATGCTGGCTGACCAGAAGGTGTGTCCCGCCCTCCTCGGCCAGGATGTTCGTCCCCCACGGGACAATGAGGAATTCGGGCTCATACTGTTTCAGCATCGGGACGATCATTTCGCGCCAGCAGACGAGGTATTCCCGGTCGCCGTATCCGGAGGGCAGAGGAATGTTCACGTTGTAGCCGCTGGCCGGCTGCTTGCCGGTCTCGGAGTAATGTCCCGTTCCGGTTCTGCCGGGGTATTCGTGCAGGGAAACGGTCAGCACGTCGCGCCGTTCCCAGAAAATTTCCTGCGTTCCGACGCCGTGGTCGGCATCGAGATCGACGATGGCGATGCGCTTGAGGCCGAACTTCTTCGAGAGGTAGTGAGCGCCGGCCGCCGCATAGTTCAGGAGGCTTCCGAAGCCGAATTTTTTGTATCCGGCATGATGGCCTGGCATCGCGGTGAGGCACGCCGCATTCGGGATCTTGCCGTCCATGATCAGATCGATCGCATCGAGAACGCCGCCGGCCCCGAAGCGGGCGACCTCGAAGGATTTTTCCATGACCGGCGTGTCCTGGTCGAGCGAGCCGACGCCGTGGGTGCAGCGCTTGTGCAGCAGCTCGAGATACTCGGGGTCGTGGATTTCGCGAAGCCGTTTCATCGTCGCGATATCGGCTTCATGGATCTGGTCGGGCCACATGCCGGCGTTGACCAACTCCTCGATGATCAGCTGGAGCCTGGTCCCTTCCGGGCCAGTCACAAGCGGATCATGGAGCAGGAGGTCGGGGCTGTACATGATGACCCCACCCTGGCTTTCGGATTCCATCGTCAGGCGCGCGAGATGCGCTCCCCCCTTTCTCGGCGGATGCCTTCCCGCCTATACATCGGCAGAAGGGCGTCGAATATCCACCGAAACGGAGGAACGCCGACTGGGCATGACCGGTCGGCTCAGGGAACCGGGGGAAGAACGTTTCTCAGCAGCCGCGAGGCGTCAGGAACCTCAGCGGTTGCCGCTTTCGGCTTTGCGCACCGCCATCCAGGCGTCGAGGGCGGCGGTGTAGTCGCGGAGGGCATTTTCCTTGGCTGCCGAGGACGCGGCGGGGTCCTGGACGGTGCTCACATACGTTCGGTAGGCCGTTTCGTAGCGCATCCTGGCCTGCTCGGCGGGCGACGCCGCCAGGGAGGCGGCACTCACGCCCGCGGAAACGGAAGCAGGAGTGGCGGATGCCACTGCAGGCGGGGGTTGGGCGGCGAGAGCCGTGTAGGCCATCACGCCGGCTTTTTTCACGAGCCTGCTGCCGATCCATTTTCCGATCTTGCCGCCGATGATGTCGCCGCCGATCGCGCCCACGAGGGGAAGGGCGATGGGGCCGCACCCGGCGAAGAGCGCCGTGCCGACGGCAATCCCGACGGCTTTTCCGATGATGCTGCCGACCGCGTCGGAGGCGCCCTCGACGGCGAGTTTTTTCTTGTCGAGCCCCTTCCATATCTCGGAAAGGGTCGCCGGCCGGTTCGTCAGGCGGGCTTCGATATACCCGGCGGCCAGCGGCTTGACATAGGCCTTCGTCATCGACGAGGCGATTTCGGCGCCGATGAGCCCACCCACGGCTGCTCCGGCCGGCCCGCCGACCGTCAGGCCGATGACGGCCCCGAGGGCCATTCCGGCGAATCCGGTGATCCTGCCCGCGATGCCGCCGGCGGCGCTGGCCCCGATGTTGGTTTTCACCCAGACGGGGTCTTTCACCTGCTCGATCTTCTGTTCGACCTTCTGCGCCGCTTTGGCTTTCAGGCGCGAGAACAGTCCCTCGCCGGCCTCGGCAACGGCCGCGCCGCCGATCAGGGCCCCGATCAGCCACAGGCAGAGGATCGCACGCCAGGCGGTTTTCTTCGTGATATTCATCCTTGGCCACCTTATCAGCACAGAACCGAACCGTCGCATTCCGATAAAGGTATTGATTCCAGAATGCGAAAGGCCGGTTTCGCCTTCCCGTTCGTGCTGAGCCTGTCGAAGCACGAGAGGCTCCCACCTTTCAACAAGTTCAGGGTGAACGGGATGTCAGCTTTCAGCAGGTCCTATTTATTGTACTGATAAATCCCCCACCCCGCCAATCATCCGAGTCGCATCTTTCGGGACCGGGAGATGGGTCCGGGATCGATGTCTTCCCTGGGGGGGCTTGAAGCATGCGTTCAGATGGTCGTCCAGATGGCATCTCACTCGTGATACATTCATACGGACAACAGGTGAAAGGACCGTACCATGAGGAAATTGAGAGAGATTCGGAAAATCGTGAGCGGGAGCAGGCAGGAGGACGGGGCTGGCGTGAAACTCGTTCGCGTCATCGGGCATGCCGACGTGAAGGAGTTCGACCCGTTTCTGATGCTGGATGCCTTCGACTCGCGGAACCCAGACGATTACGTGCGGGGGTTCCCCTGGCATCCGCATCGCGGGATCGAGACGGTGACATATCTTATATCAGGAAATATAGAACACGGCGACAGTCTCGGCAACAAGGGGGTCATCACCGACGGGAGCTGCCAGTGGATGACGGCGGGAAGCGGCATCATCCACCAGGAGATGCCCCAGGCGTCGGAGCGGATGCTCGGGCTTCAGCTCTGGGTGAACCTGCCGCGGAAGGACAAGATGGCGGAGCCGCAGTATCGCGACATCACCGCGACCAGCATTCCGAAACTCCGCGACGGGGACGCCGCCGTCGCCGTCATGTCGGGCCGGTACGGCGACGCCGAGGGACCGACGCAGGGAGATTACGTGAAGGTGCTCGCCCTCGACGTCGATCTGAAGCCTGGCGCGTCCTGGCGCCTCGAGACGGACCCGGAATCCACCGTTTTCGTGTATCTGTTCGAAGGGTCCGGAGCTTTCGGAAACGATCCGACGACGATCGAAAGCCACCGGGCCGTTCTGTTCGGCGAGGGTGAAGAACTGGCCGTCGCCGCGGGACCGGCGGGCCTGCGCTTCATGCTGTTCGCAGGCCGACCTTTGCGCGAGCCGGTGGCCTGGGGCGGCCCGATCGTGATGAACACCCGCGAAGAACTCCGACAGGCCTTCGCCGAGATCGACAACAACACGTTCATCCGCCACCCTCGCTGATCTTGGGGTGATCCGCGTTTCCTGACGTCGAACGAATGTCACTCCCGGAGGGCGCCGGAGGTGATGCCTTCGATGATGTTGCGCTGGAAGACCAGGAACAGGAGGATCAGGGGGATGGAACTGACGGCGGAGCCGGCCATGAGGGTGCCCCAGTCGGTCGAGTAGGGCCCCTGGGTCAGCATCGCGAGACCGACGGGCAGGGTGCGCCGGGCGGCGGAGTCGGTCAGGATCAGGGGATAGAGAAACGAGTTCCAGGTGACGACGGCGGTGTTGATCACGACCACCGCGAGCGCCGGGCGGCAGAGCGGGAAGACGACGTGCCGGAGAATGCCGGCTTCCCCCGCCCCGTCGGCGCGCGCCGCGTCCTCGAGATCGGCCGGCAGGGCCGAAATATACTGGCGAAGCAGGAAGATGTTGAAACTGTCGACGCAGAAGGGCAGGATCAGCGCCCACAGGGTGTCGTGCAGGCCGAGACGGTAGACGAGATCGAGAATCGGTACCATCAGGGTCTGCTTCGGCACCATCAGGGTCACCAGCACGATCCCGAACAGCAGCTTTCTGCCCGGGAACCGATACCGGGCGAAGGCATACCCGGCCAGGACCGACGTGACGACGTTCGCGGCGACGACCGTCCCCAGGACGAAGAAACTGTTCCAGACATACTGGAGAAAACCCGCTCCCCCGAGAACCGTGCGGTAATGCTCGAAGGTGAGCCCGACGCCGGAAGCGGCCATGCCCGGCTCGAACTTCATCACGGACCTGGCAAGCATATATATCAATGGATATAAGTAGCTCAGCAGAAGCGCGCCGAGGAAAACGGTCAGCCAAGGCCCGGCCGGTTTCGGGCGGGAACGGGCCGCACTCGTTTTCGTGATGCCGTCCGGAGCGGTCGTCGCGGGGTTCATCGGTGTTTTTCCCTCAGAAGGCGCATCTGGACCAGCGACATGGCCATGATGACGGCGAACAGCACCCAGGCCATCGCCGAGGCGTATCCCATCTCGTGATACCGGAACGCCGCCTCGTAGACGCGGTGGACGAGCGTGTCGGTCGTTCCGAGGGGACCGCCGCGGGTGAGCGTGAAAATCTCAGGGAAGACCTGCCAGCCTCGTATGATGTTTATGACTATAACGAAAAGAATCATTCCGCGGATCTGCGGCAGCGTGATGTGACGGAACTGGGCCCACTCCCCCGCCCCGTCGACCTCGGCCGCCTCGTAGAGATGCGCGGGAACGGATTTCAGCGCGGCCAGAAACAATACCATATAATATCCAATGGATGACCAGACGTCCATCGCCATGATCGCCGGCATTGCCCATGCCGTCTCGACGAGCCAGGCGTGTTTCTGAAACCCGGCGAAGGCCATGACGGCGTTGAGGAAGCCGTCGGGCGCGTAGAAGGATTTGAAGATGGTCGCGATGACGACCATCGAGATGATCGAGGGCAGAAAGAACGCCGATCGAAACAGGTTCTGCAGGTTCCGGACGCGCTCGACGAGCAGGGCGAGCGCCAACGCGAGAAGCGTCGTGACGGGCGTCGTGCCGACGACGAAGAACAGCGTATTCCCGAACGCCTGTCGGAACCGGTCGTCCGAGAACAGCCTGACGACGTTGTCGAGGCCCGTCCATCGGAACGCGCCGGCGCGGAACACGTCGTAGTCGCAGAAGCTGAGCAGGAAGGAAAACGCCAGCGGATACAGCCAGAAAACGAGGAACGTCATCAGCCAGGGGGACAGGAAGAGCAGCGCGTAGAGAGGCCTGGCGACGGACGGCGAGGAGGCGTCACGCCCCGTCGCACGCATCAGGCGGCGTTTTTTTTTACCTCGCCGTAGATGAAAATCAGAAGGATCGCATTCGCGACGGTTCCCGCTGCGATCAGCACGAGCAGAACCATCGCCCAGACGGGCAGCGCGATGGTGCCGGCGACAGGGATCGAGGAGCCGGCGGACGACGGAACGGGGGCGGACGCTTTCCGGCGGTCGTCGAACTGGAGGCGGACGCGCTCGTATGCCGTCGCGGCGGCTCCCAGGACCTCGTCGACCGGGCTGCCGTACAGGACCTTTTCGACGGCGTCGTTGATGATGCTTTCGAGTTCGATCCAGAGGGGGTGAACCGGCGGATGCACGCCGGTCTCCATCTGCTTCACGAACACGCCCAGCTTCGGGTTTTTCCTGAAAAAATCGTCATCGTACGCGGCCTTGTCGGTCGGGAAGCTGACCAGGGCTTCCTTCGTGATGGGCAGGGTGTTTTCGGCCTTCGTGAGAAAGCGGAGGAACTCCGTCGCCGCCTGCGTGTCCCTGCAGTTCTTGAACAGCACGAGAATCTGGCCGCCCAGGAACGAGCAGGACCGGCCGCGCCCCTCGCCGGGAGGCGGGATCAGCGCCGTTCCGAAATCGAGGTCGGGAGCTTCCTTCGGGTATTTCGCGAAGTTCCAGGAGCCCGAGATTTCGAGGCCCAGGCGGCCCTTCTTGAACGCGTCGTCGAGAATGTCCTGCTTTTCCTTGAGGCCGAACGCCATCAGGCGCCGGTAGAACTCGAGCGCCTCGCGGGTGGCGGGGCTGTCGAAACAGAAGTTCCCCTGCCCGTCGAGGATCGAGCCGCCGTTTCCCCAGACGAAGGGCAGGAACTTTTTGTAGAGGATATGCCCTTCGCCGGCGTTCACACCGAAGCCGTAGATGCCCTTGTCGGGCTGGTGGATGGCCTTGGCGGCGATGAGCAGCTCGTCCCAGGTGCGGGGCGGGATGTCTGGATCGAGGCCGGCGGCCTTGAAGAGCGCGCGGTTGTAGAAGAGCACGCGCGTGCCGACGAGCCAGGGCATGCCGTAGATGCGGCCTTCCCAGGTTGCGGGTTCCCAGAGGTGATACCGGGGACGCAGGTCGGAAACACGCTCGGTAATATCGATGAGAACCCCTTCCGACATGAATTTGCCGGTCCAGGTCGAGCCGAGTTCGCAGATATCGGGGGCCTTGCCGTTGGCGAGAGCGACGACGATCTTGTCGAGGCCGTTCCCCCAGTTGAGCTGTTCGCTCCGGATCTTGACGCCGGGGTGTTCGGCCTCGAAGCGGGCGATCACAGGGGCGATGAACTTCTGGTCCCAGAAGTTCCAGAAGACCAGTTCGGTCTCAGCCGCCGCCGGCGCGCAAAAGATCGCCAGCATGACCATCACGGCCATCAGGCGCCCGGCGGAACCGGCAACACGAAGAACTTCTCTGAGCATGGCGCCTCTTTCTACCAGAAAACCACTCTTCCCGCAAATCAAGACACATGTCAGCCAGAAAACATCCGTGCTGTTATCCGGTATCACGTCCCCCGAATTCTATTCATTCTGGTGGCCTCGATCATCGACATTCATTATTTACGTTGTAGGGGACATCGCCGGGTGACATCGGGACGCGGCAGCGGGCGAACAGGTCGATGTAGCGGTCCATCATGGCGTCCCAGCCGGCGGTCCGGAGGATCCGCTCGCGGGCGGCGCGGCCCATGTTCAGGCGGTCGGCGGCGGGGAGGGAAACGGCCCGCAGCAGCGTCTCTCTGAGAGATGACGTGTCGCGATGCCTGAAGAAAAACCCTTCGGCGCCGTCGGCGAACATCTCGGACATGCCGCCTATAGCAGGAACGATTGCAGGAACGCCGCATGCCATGGCTTCGAGCGCCGTGTAGGCATACGTTTCATGCGAGGTCACGGCGAGAGCGAACAGGTCGAACCCCGGATGGACGGCCTCGATATCGTTTCGGAACGGGAGGATGTGAAACCGGTCGGCCGCGCCCAGCCCGGCCGCACGGTTGCGGAGATGGTCCGCGTACCCGGGCTGGTATTCGCGGCCGACGTAGGCGAGGTGGATGTCGGAGCGGCCGGCGGATGCGCCGCCGGGGCCGAACACGGCGTCGATGAGGATTTCGGAACCCTTCTCGGGGTGGATGCGCCCGGCGTTGCCGATCAGGAGGGCGTTTTCAGGCAGGCCGAGGCTCGCGCGGAGAGCCTCGCGGCGGCCTTCGTCGGGGCGATACCGGTCCGTATCGACCCCGCTTCGGATGCAGACGACCTTGTCATGAGATATGGCCCAGTATTTTATTATCTTGTTCGCGACGTGATCGGCGTTCGGGACGACCGCGGCGACATGCCTGAACAGGACACGGTGGAGCGGATCGCGGCGATGGTAATTGCCCGCCCCGATGCGGTAGAACAGAAACAGGGGGGCGTGCAGGCGCATCATCAGGCGGGCCAGATGGACCGGATACATCGCCTGGGTGCGGAACGCCACCACCGCGCGCGCGGCGGGGCCGGTCCCGCAACCTCCGAGAATATCGCAGAGGCGCTTCACCGCGGCGGGGTCGATCCGGCGCAGTTCGGGCAGGCTCCGGAACGGAAGTTCCCGGATGCGGCACTGTTCGGCGATCAGCCCGCCTTCCGGAGCGGCCACGGCGACGGGAATGCCCCGGTTCTGAAGATCGACGGCAAAACGCAGGCAGAACAATTCAAGCCCCGAAAGACTCGGGTACGGCAGCAGAAAGAGAATCGGCCCGTCGCCGCTCGGCGCCGTCGCGCGGGAGCAGGCGGCGCCGGATGCGGCCGGGGGACATGCCCCGCCGCATCCGCACCCAGCGTGCCCGTTCATGACGGTTCGATCAGGCCTTGTCGGATTTCGCCAGGGTGGTGATGCCCTCGAGGGCGAGTTTCAGCATCCGGGACTTGCCCGTCGTGACTTTTTCGCCGTGCGGATCGTAGTTGCCTTCGTTCCACTTGAGAGGGTTGCCGTCGACGGTCAGGATGCCGCCGGCACGAACGCCGCGCAGGGAGGCGATGACGAACAGGGTCGCGCATTCCATCTCGACGCCGGGCACGCCGGCCTTGCTGTAGAGCTCGAGCGAACTCGGAAGAATGCCGGGATAGAACAGGTCGCTGGCGACGACGATGCCGCGCTTATAGGGCGCCTTCTCCCGCTTGCAGGCCGCTTCGAGGGCGTCCGTGACGCCGCTGTCCGCGACGGCCGGGTAGCCGAGCGGAATGAGCAGGGACGACACGCCGTCCTCGCGCACGGCCGCCGTCGTGACGATATGGTCGCCCTGGCCGAGGCCGTCGATGAGCGCGCCGCAGGTTCCGACGCGGATGATGACCTTCGCGCCGGTCTTGATCAGCTCCTCGAAGCAAATCGCGGCGCCCGCCGAACCGACGCCGTGCGACGTGATGGTGACCTGCTGTCCGTTATACGTGCCGACGAAGGTCCTGTATTCACGGTTGTACGCAAGCTGTTTCGGATTCTCGCAGAGATTCGCGATCAGTTCGGCGCGGGCGGGATCGCCGCACACGAGGACATAGGGGGAGATACTTCCGGTTTCGAGCTTGAGATGGGGCTGCATGCATGACTCCTCGGCTGGGTTATTGGAGGGTGCCTTTCCCGAAAGGAAAGCCTGTTTCCATCGGACTCAACTATACATTCGGACCGGCCTATTGCGCAATCTTTGAGCACAGTCCTGATCTGGAAAGCATGTGCGGCCCGCGGACACCAGGAAAACTGCTTCCAATGCCATTTTTCAATGATGGCACGATAAATGCTCTATTCGAAGTGTGGCGTTCCGTCGCCCAGGTAGACATCCCGTTGTCCGGCGACGGCTCGCATCCCGCCTCAGGCGGGCGGTTCAGAAAGGAGGGAACGTCATGATGGATATCAGCATCATCTTCTGGTTCCAGCAGTGGCTCATTCGCACCCGAACAGATTTCACAGGCCGGCACCCCCGCTGATCCCGCGATCCGATTCTTACCCGCTCTTGACAAGTGGGGTTCACCGCGATAATGTAGGCACGCAACTTGAATCGTTGCGAGATCGTTGAAGAATATCTGGATGGAGGTTCATGTAATGAAGAGATTGCTCCCCGTTCTGTTGGCAGCCGCTCTGCTCGTTCCGGTTTCGTCGGCTTTTGCCGCGAAGGTTGATCCCTGTTCCGGCGACAAGGATGTGAAGAGCGTTTCTCTCGGCAAGGAAGTCGTGTACGTCAGCGCAGACATGAAGTCCGCTTCCTTCACGAAAGACGCGACCCACACCCTGAAGCACGACCTGATGTATTACAGCGCCCAGAGCAATTTCAGCCGCCGCACCCCCGGCACCGACAAGGACGGCAATGCCCTGGCACCGGCTTTCAAGCACGGCGACGTCTGGCACATCCTTTCCCGCGACGAGAACGGCAATCTGATCGTGGACGGCGCCGCCGCCCCCGAAACCGCCGTTGCTCCCTCCGCCGACAAGAAGGAAGAAGTGAAGAAGCCCGCCAAGAAAGCCAAGAAGGGCAAGAAGGCCAAAAAGGCCAAGAAGGCGAAGAAGGTCGAAGAGAAGGCCGCAGAGCCTGTCGCTCCGGCCGCCGGCAAGTAATCCGTTTTCCAAAAAGCCCGGAACTCCGGTTCCGGGCTTTTTTTCTCTGTACCGGCCATCTCAAACGGCCAAGACGAAGACACCCATGAGAACAATCCTGAAACACGCTGCGGCCATTGCCCTGCCGTCTTTGCTCCTCATCCTCGCACCGATGGGCTCCGCCGGGGAAGCGCCTGTTACGCCCGACAGGATCAGGGCCATGACGACTTCGTTCACCCGGGATTCGGTTCCCGAGCTTCTTTCGGTGCTTCATGCAAGCGATCCACGGTGTCGCGAGGAGGCGCTGATCACACTCCAGTCCCTCCCGCTCCTTCCGCCCTGGGAGGAAGCCCCGCTCGTCGAAGCGGCGATCGATTCGCTGGCCGACGCATCCGAGACCGTGCGGTTCCAGGCGGTGAAAACGCTCGCGACCAGGTTTCCCCGGAATCCGCGGGCGCGGGAAGGGATCTCCGCCGTCGCGACGTCGTCCGTGCCCGCCGACCTGCTCGTGTGGGCCAGGGACGCGATGTTCTCGGACAGCCGGGAAAGCATCGAGGCCCGCACGCGCCTGCAACGGATCGCGAGCGAAGCGGACGCACGGCTTCGGGCGTATCTTCGGGAACAGCCGCTCCTCGAGTCGGCGTCGCGCACCCGCGAATGGCTTCTGAAGGAACCGGCCGTGCAAGCTGTCGATCTGACGCGCGACGTTCTCTGGTTCTCGACGCACGACGGCCTCGAATCGGGGCTTCTGCTGGACGCCTATCGAAGCCTGGCGACGCAGAGCGCCTCCGCGTCGGCACCCGTTTTGCCCCGCAGGTCCCCCGCTTCTTCGGATTGACAAGAGCCCCGCCGGTTCCTAGAATGGGGCCGGTTTTCCCAAAAACAACATCGCTCGGCGATACTTCAAGGAGAAACAGGAATGTCAACGGTTCGCCCCTTCAAGGGCCTTCGCGCCCCCAAGGACATCGTCCCCAAGCTGGCCGCCCTGCCCTACGACGTGCTCAACTCGGAAGAGGCCCGCAAGCTTTCGGGCGGGAACCCATATTCGTTTCATCACGTGACCAAGCCCGAGATCGATCTCGACCCCACGATCGACCTGTATGACCCGAAGGTCTACGCCAAGGCGAAGGAGAACTTCGAGCTGTTCCAGAAGAACGGCTGGCTGCGCCACGACCCGACCCCGAATTTCTACATCTACAAGCAGGTCATGGACGGCCGCGCCCAGGTGGGCCTGATGTGTTGCTGCGCCGCCGACGAATACTGGAACGACACGATCAAGAAGCATGAGTTGACCCGGAAGGACAAGGAAGAAGACCGTCTGAAGCACGTCGACGTGACCAACTCGAACGCCGGCCCGGTGTTCCTCACCTACCCCGCCGTCGATTCGATCAACGCGATGATGGATGAAGCCATGAAAGCCGCGCCGGAATACGATTTCACGAGCGAAGACGGGATCCGGCACGTCCTGTGGGTCATCACCGACAAGGCCTGGCACGAGAAGATCATCGCCGAGTTCGCAAAGATCAAGACCCTCTACGTCGCCGACGGACACCATCGTTCGGCCGCCGCGGCCCGCATCGCCAAGGTGCGCCGCGAGCAGAACCCGAAACACACCGGCAACGAGGAATACAATTTTTTCCTGGCCGTTCTCTTTCCACACAACCATCTATACATCATGGATTATAATCGTGCGGTCAAAGATCTGAACGGCATGACGCAGGAGCAGTTCCTGGCCAAGGTCGGCGAGAAGTTCACCGTCGAGAAGACGACCGAGAAGAAGCCCGCGAAGGCCACCTGCTTCGGGATGTATCTGAAGGGTCAGTGGTACAGGCTGACAGCGAAGGCCGGCTCGTTCGACCCGAAGGATCCGATCGGCTGTCTCGACGTCTCGATCCTGCAGAACAATCTGCTGGCGCCGCTTCTGGGAATCGGCGATCCGCGCACCGACAAGCGCGTAGACTTCATCGGCGGCATCCGCGGCGTGAAGGAACTGGAACGAATCGTCGACGAGGGGACGTTCGCGGTCGCCTTCTCGATGTTCCCCACCTCGATCACCCAGTTGATGAACATCGCCGACGCGGGCAAGATCATGCCCCCGAAGTCGACCTGGTTCGAGCCCAAACTTCGCTCAGGCGTGGTGATCCACACCCTCGAATAAAGAACCACGATCAGCCTCCGGCATGCGTCGGGGGCTGATTTTTTTATACGATTCGAGCCTGTGGAAGAGTGAAGAGTGCTTTCGCGTCAGCGCAAGCTGGCGCGAATGTGCTCGAGAAGACGGGCCAAAACGTCGTTGGAGAGTTCGAGAAGTTCGAACGAGGCGGCCAGTTTCGCGGCCTCCTCGGCGGGGCCGAGGGCCTCGCGGGGCATGCTCATGTCGTTGGCGAGCAGCAAGGCCTGCTGTGTCAGGCATTCGGCGATGCGGGTTTTGTTATCGCGGGCGCGCCAGATTTTTTCCTCGTCGCGAAGTTTCTGCAGGGCTTTTTCGGGCTCGCGCCGGAGCCGATGGGCGTAGGCCTGGCCGGCGAGGCTGTGGGCGACCTCCTCCTGCATGCCGAGGTCGCGGCTGACCCGCTCATGCGCTTTGAGGCGATCGAGCAGAATCTGCGGGTCATCGTCGGGGCGTATGAACGAGACGCGTTGAATGAGGCGGTTCTGAATTTTCTTCCAGATGTCGTCGCACTCCGGGCCGCCGGAAGGGGAGGCGACGTTCGACTGCATGGTGTCGAGCACGGTGGCGATCTGGTCGGAAAGCGAAACCAGGCCGTGGGCGCGAGCCATGCCCCAGGCTTCCTTCATGAGGGTCACCGCTTCGCCCGTCCGGTCGAGTTTTCTGCCCATGAGCGACGCCTGCGCGGCGAGGGCTTTCGCAAGTCCTGATTTGAGCCCCATTTCACGGCAGATCGCTTCCTGCTCGCGGAAAAGCTGCATCGCGCCCTCGAGGTCGCCCTCGGCCTGGCGGATCTGCGCCTGGCGTCCGATGCAGGCCTGGAGGCCCGCCTTGATCCCGAGTTCGCGGCAGAGCGCTTCCTGCTCTTTCAGGAGTTTCATCGCCATGCGCAGGTCGCCGCGGGTCTTGTGGATGCCGGCCATGTATTCGAGGGCCCGTTGGAGCCCCGACTTGTAATCGATCAGGCGACAGATGTGCTCGACCTCGCTGAGGAGCGTCATGGCCGTGTCGAGTTCACCGCGCCGCTCGAAAATCGTCGACATGTTGCACAGCACGCGCTGAAGGCCTTCCTTGTGGCCGAGGTCGCGGCAGATCTTCTCGCCTTCCTTCAACCGGTCGAGGGCGCCGTCGACGTCGTCGCGGGCCTGCAGGATCACGGCCTGGCCGCAGAGAGAGACTTGGAGGCCTTCCTTGTAGCCGGATTCCCGGCAGATGCGCTCCTGTTCTTTGAAGAGAGCCATCGCGCCGTCGAGGTCGCCCCGATTGCGATGGATGACGGCCTGGCTTCCGATGGCGGCCTGGAGGCCCTCCCTGTAGCCGGATTCGCGGCAGACGGCTTCCTGCTGTTTGAACAGCGTCATCGCCCCGTCGAGATCGCCGCGGATCAGGAGGATGATGCCCTGGTTATACAGGGACACCTGAAGGCCGCTCCTGAGGCCGAGTTCGCGACAGATGGCCTCCTGTTCTTTCAGCAGTTCCATCGACCGCTGCCAGTCGCCGCGGGCGCGGAAGATCACCGCCTGGCCGCCGAGCGCGATCTGGAGCCGGTCGCGCAGGCCGAGCTCGCGGCAAATGCGCTCCTGTTCGCGGAACATGCTCATCGCGGCATCCACCTCGCCCCGGAAATACAGGATATGCGCCTGATGGCCGAGGGACACCTGGAGGCCGATCTTGATGCCGAGCTGACGGCAGATTTTTTCCTGCTCTTTCAGGAGCGCCAGGGCGCCGTCAAGCTCACCGCGAGCCTTGAGCACCAGGGCAAGCTGCTCGAGCACGCGCTGGAGCCCCGACCTGAGGTTGAGATCCCGGCAGATGCGCTCGCTTTCGCGAAGACGGACGATCGCCCCGTCGAGATCGCCACGGTCACGGCAGATCGACGCGGCGTTCCCGAGGATCCGGGGGAGTCCTTCGCGATACCCGATTTCGCGACAGACGCGTTCCGCCTCTTTCAACATCTCCATGGCGTCGTCGAGCCGGCCGCGGTCGCAGAGGATCACGGCGTGGCCGCAGAGAGCGATCGGCAGGCTTTCCTTGTTGTTGATCAGCCTGCAAAGGCGCTCCTGTTCCTGGAACAGGCGCACGGCCTCGTCGAGATCGCCGCGAATGCGCCTGATCGAGGCCTGGCCGCCGATGGTCACCTGGAGACCGTCGCGGTACGACGTTTCGAGGCAGATCGCTTCGGCTTCCTGATACAACTCGAGCGCGAGATCGATGCGGCCGCGGGTCCGGACGATCGAAGCCCGCTGGCACAGGGCGTCCGCGAGCCGCTCGCGATATCCGAGACGACGGCAGATCTCCTCGGACTCGCGGAGAAGGCGCAAGGCGCTGTCGAGATCGCCCCACGCCCGCAGGATCAGGGATTGCCCATGGAGCGCCCGCACAAGGCCTGACTGGCGGCCGATCGAGCGGCAGGTTTTCTCCTGTTCGGCGTAGAAGTTCATCGCGCCGCCGAGATCGCTCTGGGCGTAGAGATAGCTGGCCAGGTGGCCGAGAGCGACCTCCAGGCTGAAGGGGTCGTTCGATTCGCGGAACAGGCGCCTGCTCTCCCGACAATGCCGCACCGCCGCATCGTATTTGCCGCAGGAACCGGCGATGATCGCGCGGCGCAGGGACACGCGGGCCGCGCCGCCGCGGCCGCCCGGCACGGGGGATTCGGCCAGGGCGGCGAGAATTCCCTCGGCATGGGCGAATTCGCCCAGTGCCATATGCCATGCCGCTAGGGTCTCCCGACTGCTCCAGAGGGCCGATTCATCGTTCGCCGCCTGCAGATGTTCGATATGGCGGACCTGGAGGGCGATGGCCTTGCCCCAGAGTTCCGCCGAGGCGAGAATTGCGGCGAACGTGCCCAGATAGGGTTTCCATGCATCGGGTTCGAGCAGAATGCGGCTCGCCGCTTCGATGAGACGGAACGGAGAACAGGACTCGAGCCGTTGCCAGTATCGCAGGACCACGCCCGGTTGAATGCGTGCGATCGCGTCGAACCCGGCGGGGTTCGAGAGCAGGCGGTACAGAGATTCCCAGGCGCCGGTTTCGGCGAGATGCCAGGCCAGTTCCTCCCAGTCGTTCGCGTCCGGGCCGTGACGGAACGCGTTCTCGATGAGCCGCTGGCGGGCAGCCCGAATATGCGCGTCGCTCAGCAGGTATTTTCTGCGGACGGCTTCGGTCACGATCTCGTTCGAAAGGAGCAGCCGACCGCTCCGCTCGCAGAGGAAGGCCGCGAGCGACCGCCGAAGCGGCTGCCAGAGCGATTGGGGCAGCCGACCGCCGTCTTCGCCGGAGGCGAGCATCTCGAGCAGGCGCTCTTCGGGAATCCCGCGGGGGGACAGCGCAACCAGGGACAGCGCGTCACGAACGAGCAGGCATCGCGTATCGCGGCACTCAAGTTCTATTCTACTAAGTATTATATCAACGACGGCAAGCGGATCGGGCGTCGAAATGCACTCGTTCAGGAACCGGGCCGCCGAGCCGCTTGTCCCGAGACGGCGGGTCTCGTGAAGCAGGGTGACGGCGGTGAAGGGGAACGCGGTGCTTTCCGCCGCAAGGCTCCGTTCGCGCCATACGTGCGGTAATTCGATGCCGAGTGATTCCTCCCAGGCGTGAATCAAAGCGGCGCGGGTCTGCCGGTCAGGCTGAGGCATGGCCAGACTCGGCAGACCCCGGCGCTCGAACAGTTCGACGGGCGGGCGCCCCGGTCTCATCGCAAGCACGAACCGCAGGTCTGCCGGCCACGGGGCCAGCAGCCAGTCGATGCGGAAGACGCCTTCCGCGTCCGCCGCATGATGCAGGCCGTCGAGCACGATGACCGTCCTGCCGCGCGCCGCCGCGAGGTGCAGCCACTCGGGCCCGTCCATCCGCCACCCGGCTTCGGTTTCGGGCAGCGAAAGCGAGACGCCGATTCGGCGTTTGATGTCCCCGATGATTCGTTTCCAGATCCGGATGTCGGGCGGGTCGATGGAGGGGGTCTCGAGATGCACGGCGATGACGAGGGCACCGGGATGGTCGCGCTCGAATTCCTCGGCCCAGGCGGAGAGCAGGGCCGACGTCCCGGAACCGGGCTCGTTCAGGAACAGCAGCAGAGGCTGATCGCCTTCGGCGTGCGCCGTGAGACGGTCCATCGTTTCTCTGTGAGGGACGAAAACCTCGTGCCTCGCCCGTGACCAGGCGCGATCGTCCAAGGCGTCTCTCCCGGCAAAATCGAATGTTTCTGGCAGAAGCGCTGCGAAGGCGTGCTCGAGATCGGCATATATTTTTTCCGTTATTGTTTCCAGCTCGCCCTCGCACGATTCGACCAGGACACCCATCTCGCGGGCGACAGCCGCCAGGTCTTCCCTGCGCCTCGACGGGGCGCCGCCGTCGGCGCCCTGCCTGGCGACAAGAAAGAGACGCGGAGTAAAGACTTCAGAGCGCCGCTCCATGGCGCGGCGCAGTTCCAGTTCGGAGATCGAGGCGCCCTTGAACCTGGTGATCCAGGACTCGAACCGGAACGCCTCGGGCGGGATCTTCCTCGGGGCCGGACCGACGTCGTTTCCGACGATCGAGACGAAAAACGGGGCGCAGCGGTCGACTTCGTGAAGGGCCCATTTCAGGACAGTTTCGTCGGAATCGCCGCCAGGCGCACCGTCGCGAAGTTCGACGACGGTCAGAACGCAGCCCCGCTTTTCGGCCAGGCCGCGAAGCCAGGGCCAGACCGATGCGCGAAGAGCGGAACGCACGTCATCGAGTCCCGGGCCGAGGGCGCAGTACAGCCTGATTGAGCGGATCCCGTCTCGCATCGTCAATCCACCGGACCGAAGACACCCAGCCACGTGAAGAACAAAGCTATCGCAATATACAACGCCGCGGCGCCGGCATCCCCGAGGATGCCGCGCATGAACCGGGCCTTGTGGTGCTCCCAGAAGAAGGCCGGTTTCGTGATCGCGCCCCATGCGGTAAAGGCCGCCATCAGGACACATATCCATCTCATCATGGCAGGTTTCCCATCGATCCTCAGTCTCCGAATCGAATGGATTATACCGTACCACGGTCTGCAGAGTAAAAGCGGTTCCTTCCGCTCAGACCATTTCTTTCATGGCCAGCGAGAAGAGTTTCATGCCCTCGCGCACCGCACCTCGTCGGTATTCGCGCACCCAGGTCATCACCTTCGCCGCCTGGTCGGCGGACACGGCGATCAGGATCATGCTGTTATCACCCGGCCAGGTCTCGTCATTCAGCCGGGTTCCACCCCCTTTTCCCGAGCCCGTGACCGACGGCACGCACGTATACCCGGTCACACCGATGGTTTCGAACAGTTCGTGCAGCTCGTCCTGCACGGTGGAACTGCACACGATGATCAGGAATTCCATCACGTTTTCTCCTTTACGCCGGATGGTCCGCCGGCACGAGCCACCGACTGAACAGCGAGTACAGGATGGGCATCAGGAACAGGGTCATGAGCGTCGAGACGATCAAGCCGCCGATGACGCTCATTCCCATGGGGACCCAGATTTCCGATCCTTCTCCCGTCGAGATGGCCATCGGAATCATGCCCAGCACCGTCGTCGTCGTCGTCGACAGGATCGGCCGCAACCGGCTGATGCCTGATGTGACGAGGGCTTCCCTGAGGCCGATCTTTCGTTTGACGAGGATATTGATGTAGCTGATCAGCACGATGCCGTTGTTGACGACGATACCGATGAGAATCAGGAACGCCAGCAGAGACACGATCGAGATTCTCGACCCGACGATGACCAGGAACAGCACCGCGCCCATGAAGCCGAACGGAATGCTCAGGGCTATGATGAACGGCGCCAGCAGCGATTCGAACTGGGACGCCATGACCATATAGACGAGTATACATCCGAGTATGACCGCCTGCAGGAGCACCGAGAACGACTCGCGGCGCTGCTTTTCGTTCCCGGCGAATTTCCATGAGAATCCCGGCGGAATCGGCATCGATTCGATGATCGCCTTCGCGTCGTCGCTGACATCGCCCGAGCCGCGGCCGTAGACCTGGCCGGTGATCTGGATGTATCGCTCCTGCTCGTTGCGGGAGACGTTGGTTGGCCCGAGTTCGTTCGAGATGCGGGCGACGTTGTCGAGCCGCACCACCTGGCCGGTCGGACTGATCAGCGGAACCCGGTCGAGATCCTCGATCCGGTCGCGGTCTTCCGGCCGCAAGCGCACGACGATGTCGTATTCGTCGCCGCCCTCCTGGTATTTCACCGTGGTGTCGCCGCTGATGTAGGTTTCGACGGCGCTCCCGATGTCCGACACGTTGAATCCGAGCGTTGCGGCCTTTTCCCGGTCGATGTTCACCTGCAATTCCGGCTGGGCGAGGTCCTGGTTGATCTCGAGATCGGCGAGGCCGCGAATGGAAGACAGTCTCTCCTTGAGCCGGTTCGCCCACGCAAGGCCGGTCTTCAGGTCGTATCCATAGAGATTCAGGGTGAAACCGGCGCCGGCCGTTCCCATCATGTTGGCCATGGGATCGCCCGAGTCGAAGTTGACGGTGATGCCCGGAATCTCCTCGATCAGGGGGCGCAGATCCTGGATGACGGTCTTGACGCCGCGCCTACGCTTGTCTTTGGGAACGAGCATCACGCTAACCTGGCCGGCGTACGAAAAGTTCTTTGCGCCCGACATCGCGCCGCCCTGGCCCGCCGATTTTCCGTACCGGACCACGAACGTCTTCAGTTCGGGAACGTTCTTTTTCACGATCTCGGCGATTCGCTGCCCGAACTGGCCCGTCACCTCGAACCGGGTGCCCACCGGACACTCGTATTTGATCGTGATGCGGCCCTGGTCCTGGTCCGGCATGAAATCCACCCCGACCAGCTTCACCAGGCCCAGCGACAGCACGAAGCATGCCATCAGGCAGCCGACGGTTTTCCAGCGATGGTTCAGAAGGGTGTCAAGGGTTTTGCCGTAGATGCTCTCGATTTTCTCGAGGAACTCGAACCGTGTCTTCACGACGGCATTCCCCTGGACTTTCGCCGGCTTCAGGATCTTCGAGCACATCATCGGCGTCAGCATCAGCGCCGAGATCAGAGAGGCCGACAGCGCCATTGTGATGATCATCGCCAGCTGGCCGAACATGATGTTGATCAGGCCGGTCGTGAAGATGATCGGCAGAAAGATGACGATGGTCGTCAGCGTCGAGGCCATGACCGACGTTCCCATCTCGACGGCGCCGGAAATGGCCGCCTCGCGCGATTTGACACCCCGTTCGAGGTAGCGCTTGATATTGTCGAGGATGACGATCGAGTTGTCGACGACCATGCCGATGGCGATCGCGAGACTCGATAGCGATATCTGATTTAATGTATAATCGGCGAGATACATCAACAGAAATGTGATGATCAGCGAGGTCGGAATCGTGGTGCAGATGATCAGGCTTCCGCGGATGTCGCGCAGGAAAAACATGATGACGAAGAACACCGCGATGCCGCCCAGCAGGACCGAGTCGCTCAGGTTGTCGATCGTGTTCTGGATGAACTCGGACGTGTCCATGATCATCTCGAGTTTCACATCGGGAGGCAGTTGGGCCTGGATCTCCGGCAGGGCCTCGCGCACCGCGGCGGCGACGCTGACGGTGTTGGCGCCGGACTGTTTCTGGACCATGATGCCGATGCCGGGTTTCCCGTTGATGTAGAACGCGTTGGACTTTTCGAGGAAATCATCCCTGATCTCGGCGACGTCGCCGAGGCGCACGACGCCGGGTTTCGTCGCGACGACGACCGATTTGAGATCATCGACGCGGGTGAACTTGCCGGGGGTGCGCGCGAGATACTCGAACTGCCCCTGCTTGATGGTGCCGCCGGGGTTGTCGACGTTCTGATTCCGGAGCAGGCCGACGATCTGGCTTCCCGACAGTCCCGTGGCCTGGACGCGCTCCCGATCGAGGTTCACGAGGACGCCGCGCTTGTCGCCGCCGATCTGCAGGGCAGTGGCAACGCCGGGAATGCGTTTGAGGGCATCGACGATTTTCCGGTCGGTGATCTTCTCGAGCTTTTCCCAGCTTTCATTCGCCGAGACGGAGAGCATCACGACGGGAATCATCGAGGTGTTGAACTTAAAGATGAACGGCTTGTCGGCATTGTCGGGAAGGCGGCGCGCGACGAGATCGAGCTTGTCGCGGATGTCGTTCGTCGCCGCATCGAGGTTGATGCCCCAGTTGAACTTCACCGTGACCATGGAAATGCCTTCCATCGACTGCGACGTGATTTCGTCGACGTTCTCGACGGTCGAGACGCTTTCCTCGATCGGCTCGGTGATGCTCGACTCGATTTCCCGCGGGCCGCAGCCCGTATACGTCGTGATGATGGTGACGGCAGGGATCTCGAAATTGGGCATCAGGTCGACGCCCAGCTGGGTCCAGGAAAAGGCCCCGAGGATGATGGTGGCCAGAAACACCATCGTGGTGGTGACAGGCCATTTCACGCCATATATAGAGAGGTTCATTTATCCCCCTCCATCAGGACCGGCTTGACCCGGATGCCGGTCTTCACCAGCTCGGCGCCCTGGGTGATGATCAGGTCGCCCGGCCGCAGCCCTTCGAGGATCTGCGCGCGGGTTTCCTGGACGATGCCGACGCGAACCGGCTTGCGCACCGCCATTCCCTCGCTCGTGACGTGGATGACGGCTGTCTGGCCATTATGCGTGAGAAGCGCATCCTTGGGGACGACGACAGCATTTTTCTCGGTCTGGAGCGACAGGATGATCGTCGCATACATGCCCGAGCGCAGGACGATCTCGGGATTCTCGAGGACGACCTCGAACTGGCCCGTGCGGGTCTTCGAGGTGATGGCCGGGTAGACGCTCGTGACCATTCCCTTGAACTCGCGGTCGGCGAAGGTGTCGACCCTGACCGACGCCTCGGTTTTCCCGGCCTGGAGCTGCATCAGGTCTTTCTCGACCAGGCTGCCGACCACCTTCACGCGGTTCATCTGCTCAAGCCGGAAGATCGGCTGGGCGGGGTTGGCCATGGCACCGGCATCGAGCACGCGCATGGTGATGCGACCGTCGAAGGGGGCTTTCACGAACGCGTTCTCACGCTGCACCTCGGCGGCATGCAGGTTCGATTCGGCCTGGGCGAGCTGCGCCCTTCGGACCTTGAGGGTCACCTGGTTCGAGCGGATGGAGTCTTCCGCCTGGCGGATATTGGTTTCGGCCGAGACGTTCTGGGCATCCGCCGCATCATACTGGGTCCTGACGTCATCGAGCTGCTGCTCGGAAACCGCCCCTTCCCGGAACAGTTCTTCATACCGCTTTTTCGTCGCGGCCATGTTGACCGCCTTCGCCTTCGCGGCCGCCGCCTGGGCCTTGGCTGAGACCAGGGCCGACTCGGATGTCTTGACCAGCACTTCCTGAACCTCGACCGAGGCCCTGGCGACCGTCACGGCAGCCTGAGCCTGTTCGAGCTGGGCGTCCAGGATCCGGTGGTCGATCTCGGCAAGCACGTCGCCTGATTTCACCACCGAGCTTTCACGGACGTTGACCTTGATGACCTCACCGCCGATCTTCGGATGGATGTCGGCGCCCTGGTAGGAAAGGATCTCGCCCGAGGTGCGCAGCTGCTGACTGATGTCGGAGGAGATCACCTTCTCGACGATGACGGGCTGGAGTTTCGAATCGTCGGTCTGCGCCGAAGCGGGCGTGATGCCGGGCGTGCCCGGGAGCAGATAGAAAGGGAGAGGGAAAACGAAAGAAGAAGCCAACAGGGCCGTCGCCAGAAGCGACTTCGAGTATCCGCTCGGCGAGGCTTTCGAGAGCGCAGTCATAAATGACATATTATATATAGCTCCTTCTTATTTATTGGGTGCCCGGGCCAGGAGTTCCCGTCCGAGCTTGCCGGTTGCGAGTCTGTAGGCGGCATAGGCCTGGTGGTAACTGAAGATCGCCTGGAGATACTGGAGGCGGGTGGCGAGGTAGGCATTCTCGGCATCGAACAGCTCAACCTGGGTGAACAGGCCGTTGCGGTACCGCACGCCGGCGAGCCGAAGCGCCTCTTCCGCCTGCTTCAGCGCTTCCCGCTGCGCGCTCACCACTTCCTTCGCCGTCTCGATGTTCAAAGACGCCTGTTTGATCTCGATGTTCGCCTTCACGATGGCTTCCTGGAGGGCGTTCTCGGCGATGGCCAGTTTCGCGTGGGCTTCCTTGATCTTGCCCTTCCTCGAGCCGCCGTCGCTCAGGGTGAAGTTCGCCACGACGCCGGCTTTCCAGTAGCCCTTGCGCTCGTAATTCCCCATCGACGACTTCGACGAGGGGTCCTGCACGCCGCTCTGGCCGAACATGCTGACGATGGGCTGATTCTCGCTTCGGGCCGACGCGATCCCCTGGCTGGCGAGCTGAACCCCCAGCCGCTTCATGCGCACGTCTTCGCGCAGCTCGAGCGCTTCGGAAGCATCTTTGACCGGATCGATCTCCAGATCGACCATGAGAAGACGGTCCTTTGTAGTGAGAACCGTGTTTTCAGGAAGGTCGAGCACGTTCAGCAGGTCGAGGAACGCAAGCTCCCTCGCGTTGGTTTTCTTTCGAAGATCGCTGCATGCCTGCGCCAGGCGGACATCCGCCCGCAGCACCTCGAACTGGGACACCTGCTTCTGGCGGAATCTGGCGTTCACCAGCGCGTGGTGCGCCTCGGCGAGCTCGAGATCCTTCTGGCCCACGCGCTCCGCCTCGCCTGCGAACAGCCAGGAGAGCCACAGCATGGTAGTCTCGAGCAGGACGCTCTGCCGGGTCAGCATGAGACCGGCGCCGGCAACCGATCGGCCAAGGCGTGCCGACCTGAGGGCCGAGCGATCCTTCCCGCTGAGATACAGCGGCTGGGTCACTTCGACATAGGCTGCCTGAGAATCTTTTTTTCCAAGGTCGATCGTTTTTCCGCCCGAAATGGTCTTGGCCACGTCATCGACGTGCGACTGCTGGAAATTTCCGGTGAGCCTGGCTCCGGAGATTGCCCTGGCCTGCAGAACCTGGGCATCAGCGCTCTCGACCTGCTGAGCCGAGCCGATGATCGTGCGATTCCGCTCGAGCGCCAGGAGCAGCACCTGGGCAAGATGGATGTCCTCGATCTTCACGGGGCCGGACGACGTGTCGATGACGGGAAGATTCTTCAGACTTTCATAGAACTCGTTCATCGTCTGCTTCGGAACCACATCCTGGACGTCGCTGGAATCGGCACTTCCAGATTCGGCAGTCTGCGCCGGGGCATCGGCCAGATCGGGTGTTTCACTGGCGATCTCGCGAACATCGCCGGTCGGCGGTTCCCTCCGCTCCGTTTGTGCGATCGTCGGAGCGGTGATGCAGGTCAGCATGAAAAGGCCGCACAGGAGTGTTCGGAAAACCGGGGTTCGAATCGCGGACATGTGTTCTGCCTCCGTCACTTGTTGGGTCGTTTGCCTGACGAGAGCAGACTCAGTAGGACATCGCTGCATCTGTCGGCCGTCAGGGTGGGCACGTCGAACAACTGAAACTTCATGTTCAGGTCGAAAACCTGGTGGAAGATGATGGCCATCTGCATCGGGGAAAGGGTGTCAGAGAACTCCCCGCTTTCGATGCCTTCCTTGAAGAACACCGCAAAAAATTCAAGCCGTTCCCGCATCTTTTTCATCATGCGCTTAGCAAGGGATGAATCATGGCTCGTGGCGCGCTTGCGCAGGATGAACTGCTGGATCATCGGACCGTTGCGGGTGAACACGTCGATCTGGAGTTGGACGAGCTTTCGCAGGCGCTCGCGGATGCCGTCAGGGCCGTCGATGATCTCCCGTGCGCGCAACATCCATTTCTCGGAGCCGTCGAACATGCACTGGATGAACAGATCATCCTTGCTCTTGAAATAGAGGTACAGAGTGCCCTTGGTGATATCCGCCTGCTTCGCGACTTCGTCGAGCGTGGTTTCGATACCCGATATCGTTGAACAGCCTGAGGGCAACCTCGAGAATTTTCGTCTTTTTCTCCTTCACCTGGGAACTGGCCACGATATCTCCTTTTGAAATCCGGCATCGAACGTGAATCCTGGCACTCTACGCGATACCGAACGATATATGACTGAACGGTCAGTCATAATACAGCAACGCCGGACAATATGCAATACCCTCGCGGTCGAAGTGACATTTCCAAGCCACAACCTTGACAAACACAGGAAATTATTATTTCATACGTAAACTTTTTAGAGGCGAACTATTTATGTCGAAAGATTCCGTCGAGCTGTTCCATTCCCTGATCCAGACGACCAAGACCGTCGTGCGAAGCGTGTTCGCGGGCAGCGGTCTCGGCCCCCACACCGGCCTGACCGGGCCCCAGTTCGGATTGCTGGCCACACTCCATCGCAAAGGGCCGCTTTCCCCTTCGGAAATGTGCGAAATCATGATGGTGACCCCCGCCAACATCACGGGCATGATCTCCCGCCTGAAAAAACTCGGGCTCGTCGAGCGGCGGCGCCTGAGCAGCGACAGGCGCTGTCTGAAAATCGATCTCTCCCCGCAGGGCCGGGAAAAGATCGTAAGCCTTATCCCCATCTGGCAGAAATCGGCCGACTCGTGTTTCTCACGGTTCCCGGCCGGCCAGCGGCGCGCGCTCATCGACCTTCTCGAGACGTTCCGCGAATCCGTCATCGCATCATCCCATGCAACCGCCCACTCAGGAGGGGACGAATGACACACTCATCTCACAAACGGTCCATCCATGCGTTTTTCCTGCTTTTTCTCGCCACCGGCGCGCTCGTGCGGGCCGAAGACGCGCCCCCTGGAACTCCGAACCACCAGCATCCCGCATCGATGACCATTCCGATGGAAGCAGTCGAGACGGGGCACGGCGCATTCGTCGCGATTCCGCCCGAACTCACGCTCGAGGACTGCCTGAAGCTCGCCGCCGGGAACAACCGCACCGTTCTCGCCAGTCGCGCACGCACATCGGCGGGACGCGCGAAGGCGAACCAGGTGTTTCGCACCCAGTTGCCGAACGCCAGTGTGTCGGCCCAGGACACGAAATACCGGGAACCCACCTCCCCCACCCTCAGCGACCGACAGGATGCGCAGCGGTTGTCCCTGACCGAGACATTCCAGCCGTTCGGCCGATACCGCTCCCAGAGCAGGGCGGCGAATGCCTCGGTCGACGCGGCCGTCGCCGACGAACGACGCACCCTGGTCGATGTTTCGTTCCAGGTATCGAAGGCCTTTTACGACATGGTTCTCGCCGATGACCTGATCCGGGTCGCCTCGGATTCGGTCGACCAGCGGCAGAAGCATCGCGACCACACGCAGCGGCTCGTCGACGCGGGAACGGCGCCCCGGTTCGACCTCCTTCGGGCGGAGGTCCAGTTGTCGGCGGCCCGCCCCGCCCTGATCAAAGCAGTTCACAGCCGGTCGACGGCTCTCGCCGACCTCCTTCACCTGCTCGGCCTCGATCCGTCGGCGCAGCCCGCCGTCGTCGGTTCGTTCCCGGCCGAGTTCCCGCCGCTCCCGCTCGATGAAGACCGGGCGATCCAGCTCGCCTGTGAACAGCGGCCCGATCTCGCTGCCGCCATGGCCTCTGAAGAAGCCGCCCGCCACCAGGTCAATGTCGCCCGCCAGGCGCTCCAGCCCAGCGTCCAGCTGAACGGCACCTACGAGCGCACCCGCGGGGCGCGAGCTCCGATCGGCAGCTACCGTGACAACTGGCTGACGACCGTCGGACTCATCTACCCGGTGTTCGACTCCGGCCTGTCGCAAGCACAGCGGGATGAAGCGAAAGCAGCCTACGAACAGGCCAGGCTCAGCACCGAGAATATCCTTTCCACCCTCCGTGTCGATATCCGCAAGGCCATCGCCGGTGTGAAGGAGGCCGAAGAGGTGTTCGCCTCCCAGGAGAAGAACGTCGAGCAGGCACAGGAAGCGCTCAGCATTGCGCAGGTTGCCTACGATACCGGTGCCAAAACGGCCCTCGACGTTCTCGACTCGGAAGTCGCCCTCACCCAGGCGCGCACCCTTCGAGCTCAGGCCCTTCACCAGCGCGCCGTCGCGATGGCTCAGCTGACCCGCGCCATCGGCCTCCTGCCGGAACCACTCCGGAACGCCGCTCGTTGACCCAGGTCCACGGCGAGTTACTATATATTTAGGAATATTATGAACAGTCACACTTCCAGCAGAACCTTGATCCCTGCAGTTGCTGCTCTGATCCTGTTTCCCCTTGCATCTCCGGCGTTGCCGCCCACACCCGATCCCGGCAAGGCGGCACCAGTCACGGCGTCCGTCGCATCCGCTTCGGCGCACCATCAGGAAGCCGGTTCCCTGACGACCATGGGCGAGCTGATCGGAGAAGTCGGGCCGATGCGCAAGGTCGCCCTCGCGTTCAAGGTGAGCGGGCGGATCGAGCAGGTTCCCCTGTTCGCCGGAGACGCGGCGACGGCGGCCGCGCCGATCGCCACGCTCGAGCCGCGCGATTTCGAACTGTCGGTAGAACAGGCCGCCGCGGCTCTCGAAGCCGGCCGAGCCCGCCTCCGCCAGCTCGAGACGGGCTCCCGCCCCGAGGAAAAGCGCACGGCAGACGAGAATCTGAAGCAATCCCAGGCCAACTGGGAGAACGCGAAAGCGGACCTGGCGAGAAACGCCGACCTGTTCAAGGCCGGGGCGCTGTCGAAGCAGGCTCTCGACGCCGCCGAGGCGAAGGCCAAGGTGACCGAGGCCCAGTATCTCGCCCTGCGCGCCCAGAAATCGCTCGTCGACCAGGGGCCACGCCTCGAGGAGAAAGACGTCGCCCGCGCCACGATTCGCCAGCAGGAAGCCGCGCTCCAGCTCGCGAAACAGCAACTCGAATACGCAACGCTTCGCGCACCGTTCGCCGGCGTCGTCGCCCAGCGCCACCTCGATGAGGGCTCCTACGTCACCCCCGCCGCGCCGGTCTTCACGTTCATGCAGGTCGATCCCGTCAAACTCAACGTCGAGTGTCCCGAACGCTTCGTCCCGGCCCTGTCGGCCGGACTGCAGGCCGTTGTGACCGTCGACGCCCTTCCCGGGCGCCAGTTCACCGGCACCCTCGAGCGCACGCCCGCCGCGATCGATTCGAAGACCCGGTCCGCAAACGCCGAAATCATCGTTTCCAATCCAGAAGGCATCCTCAAGCCGGGCATGTTCGCCCGCGTGAAATTTCTGAATCCCGCTGAATCCCGGCCAGAACAAGGAGGCCGGAAGTGAACCTCGCCGCCATCTGCATCAGGAGGCCGGTCTTCACGGTCATGATGACCCTGGCGCTCGTCGTCCTGGGCATGTTCTCGTATCAGCAGCTCGGCCTCGACCTCATGCCGAAAATGGATTTCCCGATCGTCCGCGTCTCCGTCACCCTGCCGGGCGCCAGTCCCGAAGAAGTCGAGACGCAGATCGCCAAGCCAATCGAGGAGGCCGTCAACACCGTCGGCGGCATCGACGAGCTCAACACCAAATGCCTGTTCGGCCAGGCCAGCATCATCGTCAAGTTCGTCCTCGAGAAGGACATCGACGTCGCCGCCCAGGAAGTCCGCGACCGCATCGCGCGCATCACGAAGGATCTGCCGGAGGGCACCGAGGCACCGCTGGTCGAGAAGATGGACCCCGACGCGATGCCTGTCGTCACGCTCGTCATCAAGGGGCCAAAGGAGATGCCCCTGCGCGACCTGACCTACTTTGCCCGAAAACGCATCAAGGAGCAGCTCGAAGCCATCGACGGCGTCGGGGCGATCCAGATCGTCGGCGGCCGCGAGCGCGAGATCCGCATCGTCGCCGACGCGAAAAAGATGGGTGCATATAATATCTCCTCGGCGATGATGAAGGACGCGCTCAAGAGCCAGAACGTCGAGATCCCCGGCGGTGATGTGACCGAAGGCTCGAACGAGTTCATCCTGCGCACGCTCGGCCGCATCGACGAGCCGGCGAAATTCGCCGACGTGATCGTCGCGACGCAGAACGGCGTGCCGATCCGCATGAAAGACATCGCCGAGATTCTCGACGACGAAGCCGAGCCCCGCAGTCTGGCCCGTCTCGACGGAGAGCCTGCCCTTTCCCTCGTCATTCAGAAACAGTCGGGCGTCAACACGCTCGACGTGATCGACCGCATCCAGAAGCGACTCGAAGAGCTCAAGAAAAACTTCCCGGCCGGGATTTCCTACATTTCGATCCGCGACTCGTCGAAATTCATCAAGTCGTCGCTCCACGAGCTTCGGACGCATTTGGTCCTCGGCTCGCTGTGCGCCTCGTTCGTCGTCCTGCTGTTCATGGGAAATTTCGTCTCGACGATCATCTCGGCGCTCGCCATTCCCGTCTCGCTGATCTCGACCTTCCTCCTCATGCGCATGATGGGCTTTACCCTGAACAACATGTCGATGCTCGGTCTGACGCTCGCCGTCGGCATCGTCATCGACGACGCCATCGTCGTCCTGGAAAATATATTTAGGCACATTGAAGAGAAGCACTCCGACGCCGAGACCGCGGCAAACGAAGCGACGTCTGAAATCTACCTGGCGGTCATGGCGACCTCGCTGTCGCTCGCGGTCATCTTCCTGCCCGTAGCGTTCATGGAGGGCATCATCGGCCGTTTCCTGAACAACTTCGGTCTGACGATCGCGTTCGCCATCCTGATCTCGGTCCTGGTCTCGTTCACCCTGACGCCGATGCTCTGCTCGCGGCTGTTCCGGTACCGGTTCGCCCGCGGCTCCGGCCACAGCAAGAAGTCGGGCTTCTTCGGCTACGTCGACGCCGCCTACGGGCGCCTGCTGACCTACGCGCTGCGCCACAGGTGGCAGATCGTCATCGCGGCCGTCGTCTGCACCGTATTGGCGCTTCCGATCGGGAAGATGCTGTCGGTCGACTTCATGCCGAACGACGACACGAACGAGTTCAATGTGTATTTCCGCGCCGACGAGGGGAGCTCGCTCGAAGGCACGGAGCGGATCCTCCGGGAAATCGAGGGAAAAATGGCGACCCTGCGCGGCGTCAAACATGTGTTCGCGACGATCGGCGAAGGCTCGGGCGTCGGCGTCAACGAAGGCCAGGTGTTCATCCAGCTCGTCGACATCGCGGAGCGCGACTTTTCCCAGTTCGACGTCATGGATGACGCGCGCCGGATCATGAAAGCATACAAGGACCTGCGCCCCGCCGTCCAGGCGTCGAGCGGGTTCGGCGGCGGCTCTCGCATGTCCGACACGAGCTATTCGATCGCCGGTCCCGATCTGAACAGGATCAGCGAGTATGTCGACGCGATCGTGGATAAGATCCGCACCAGCGAAAAGATCGGCAATGCCGATTCCTCGTATATCAGCCGCAAGCCCGAAGTCCACGTGAAGCTCGACCGGGAACGCGCCTACCGTCTGGGCGTGCGGCTCGACGTGCTGTCGACGTCGCTGCGCACGCTCGTCGGCGGCGCAGATCAGATCACCCGTTTCAAGGAGAACGACGAGTTGTACGAGGTGCGGGTCCGCCTGCGTCCCGAGGACCGCGGCAACCCCGAGGCCATCTCCGGGCTGCTGTTGCCGACGACGCTCGGAACGCTCGTCCGGCTCGACTCGGTCGCTTCGATCACGGCGGGCTTCGGTCCCGCCCAGATCGACCGGCGCAACCGGCAGAGAAGTATAACGGTCAATATCAATCTTGGGAAGGGCGCCGCGCTGGGCGACGTGAACAAGATCGTGGAGAAAGCCGCCGCCGAACTGAAGATGCCCCCGGAATACACCGGGACGCTGATCGGCCGTTCCCGCGAAATGGCCCGGACGATGCGCGGCTTCATGATCGCATTCTTCATGAGCGCCATCTTCATGTATATGATCCTGGCCTCGCAGTTCGAGAGTTTCCTTCACCCGATCACGATCATGCTGTCGCTCCCCCTCTCGATCCCGTTCGCACTGGTTTCCCTGCTCATCGCGGGCAACTCTGTCAACATCTACTCGCTGCTGGGCATCTTCATGCTGTTCGGCATCGTGAAGAAGAACGCGATCCTGCAGATCGACTACACGAACACGCTTCGCGAGCAGGGCAAGGAACGGCGGGAAGCCGTCATCGAGGCCAACCACGCCCGCCTTCGGCCGATCCTGATGACGACGGTGACCCTCATCGCCGGCATGCTGCCCATGGCCCTCGGCAAGGGCGCCGGCGCCGCGACCCGCGCATCAATGGCGATCACGATCATCGGCGGCCAGAGTCTCTGTCTGCTCATCACCCTCCTGCTGACCCCCGTGGCCTATACCCTGTTCGACGACCTGCTGATCTGGCTCGGCAAGAAACTGCCGCATTTCAGGAAATAATTATATCTATTTCTATTTATTTCGGCGGAAGGGCCTTTCCCTTCCGCCTTTTTCGTTGAAATCCACCTCGGTTCCGTCCGCCCTGAGCCTGTCGGTGGGCGAATGGCCGCACGCGTTTCGGCAGGATCAACATGCACGGCCGTATCGGTTGTCTTTCGGCCTGCGATTTGCCAGATAGCGGAATCTCGGCATACAATCGCGCCATTCGAATCCGTGAGGTTTTTCATGCGCGAACGTGCGGTCATCGGTTCACTGCTTGGAACGGCGCTGGGCGACAGCCTGGGGCTGCCGTACGAGAACATCGGGCCGGCTCGCGCGGCGCGGATGTTTCCGCCGCCGCTGCGACACCGGTTTTTCTTCGGCAGGGGCATGGTATCGGACGACACCGAGCACGCGGCGCTGACCGCGCTCGCGCTCGCCCGCTCGCGCGGCGCCGAGGCGGCGTTCACCCGTGACCTCGCCTGGTCGCTAAGGCTCTGGATCCTGTGCGTGCCTGCCGGAATAGGCTTCGCGACCCTGCGGTCGCTGGTGAAGCTCTGGCTCGGCTGGAGTCCGGCGCGCAGCGGGGTTTTCTCAGCCGGGAACGGGCCCGCAATGCGGGCTCCCGTCATCGGGGCCTGTTTCTCGGCAGACTGCGCGAACGATGGCGCGACCCCGGAAGCCGCCGCTTCGGCAGCGCAACGCCGGGCACTGGTGCGAGCATCGACTCTCATCACCCACTCGGATCCCCGGGCCGAGCAGGGCGCCCAGCTCGCGGCCCTCGCCGCCGCCTGCGCCGCCCGGGCCGACCGCCCGGAGGACGCACCGGACCGGTTTCGCGCCCTGCTGCGTTCCTGCATTCCCGATCTCGCTCCAGAATGGATCCCCCTGCTCGAATCGGCCGCCTCCTCCGCGGCTTCGGGCGTGACGACGCAGGCGTTCGCCGCAAGCCAGGGATGGAAATCCGGCGTCTCGGGCTACATGCTTCACACCATTCCCGCGGTTCTTCACGCGTGGTACCGATCTCCGGGCGATCTCCGGTCCGCGCTCGCGGACATCATCGAAGCCGGCGGAGACACGGACACGACGGCGGCAATCCTGGGTGGCATCGTCGGCGCGGGAACCTCGCCGGATGCCTTTCCCCGGGATCTTCTGGATGGCCTCCGTGACTGGCCCTGGTCCGTCGAGTTTCTGCGCGCCTGCGGGGCCGCGGCCGCTTCCCCGGAAAAACCTGCGCCAACGGTTTTCTGGCCGCTCGTGCTGCCGCGCAACGTCGCATTTGCGGCGATCGTCATCACTCATGGCTTCCGGCGGCTGCTGCCGCCGTATTGAGGTCATTCATCTCACGAAACGCGAAAGGGCCGTTATGACATCGACACAGCAGAAGTTCGACATCTCGATCAGCTCCGAGATCGGCGCGCTCGAAGGCGTCATCCTCCACACGCCGGGCCAGGAGATTGAAAACATGACGCCGCAGAACGCCGAGCGCGCGCTATACAGCGACATTCTCAACCTGTCCGTCGCCTCGCTCGAATACGCCCAGCTGCGAGGCGTGCTCGACAAGGTCACGCGGACCTTCCAGGTCAAGTCGCTTTTGGAGCAGATGCTGAAGATTGACGAGGCTCGGCGGCACCTCATCGACAACATCTGTCTCAGCGAAGACGCCGAGGATCTCCGCGACGAACTGCTGGCCATGCCCCCCGGGGAACTCTGCCGCTGTTTCCTCGAGGGCGTGCTGATGAAAAAAGACAACTTGTCGCGCTTTCTCGACCACGAGAAATACTCGCTGCGTCCCCTGCACAACTTCTTTTTCACTCGCGACTCGGCCATCGCAATCAACGACTGGGTGCTTATATCACGCATGGCCAACAAGGTCCGGACGCGCGAATCCCTCATCATGGAAGCGATCTTCCGCTTCCATCCGATGTTCGACGTCCAGATCCTGGACCCGAACACCCCGCTCGAGGGAAAACGGGGCGTTCAGCTCGAGGGCGGCGATATCCTCGTTGCGCGGCACGACATCCTGCTGATCGGGATCGGCGCACGCACGAACCCCCACGGCGTCGACTTCCTCGTCGAGCATTTCCGAAAGCAGAAGCGGCCGCAGCATATCCTGGTGCAGGAACTGCCGTTTCAGCCGGAATCCTTCATCCATCTCGACATGGTGTTCACCTTCCTCGACACCGGTATCTGCATGGTCTACGAGCCCGTCATCATGCAGCCGAACCGGTACCGGACCGTGCGCATCAGCATCGACAACGGCGAGACCGTCCGGATAACGGAAGAAAAGAATCTCCCCGAGGCCCTCAAAGACCTGGGCATGCCGCTGGAGCTGATCAGGTGCGGCGCCAGTACGGACCCCTGGACGCAGGAGCGCGAGCAATGGCATAGCGGGGCCAATTTTTTCGCCATCGGCCCCGGCCGGATCATCGGCTACCGCCGCAACATCAACACGATCGAAGAACTCGACCGCAAAGGTTTTGCCATCATCGACGCCACCGAGGTTGCCCAGGGAAAAGTCGATCTAGGCCGCTACGGCCGGTGCGTGATCACCATCGACGGTTCCGAGCTCGCCCGCGGCGGCGGCGGCTGCCGCTGCATGACCATGCCCCTCCGCCGGCGCTGACCTTGCGCGGGTGGCATGTCCCGTTCGTCCCGAGCCTGTCGAAAGGTGAACGGCCGTTCGTGCTTCGACAGGCTCAGCACGAGCGGAGACGGTGAATCTTCTTTCGAGATACGGGACCCGGTAAAAGAATATCCCCGAATATCTTCGATGATATTCGGGGATATCGTCCGGACGAATCGTCAGCGCTTCGGTTGCGCGACCGGTCAGTCTTTGTCTACCTTGAACCCGGCGCTGATCCAGGCCATCGTGCCGCCGTCGACATTCACCAGGGCCGTCTTGTCTGCAAGACGAGGGGCCAGCTGGGCGCACGCCTGCATCGAGCGGCCGCCGCTCAGGCAGATCACGAACACCCGCTTCCTGCCTTTCAGGCGATCGGCCGAACCGGCGACTATACCAAGCGGTATATTTTCAGCGCCGGGCACATGCCCCGCCGAGAACTCGTCGGGCTCGCGCACGTCCACGACGAGCTCTTCTGCGCTCAGACCGCCGGAAAGATGTTTTTGCAGTTCCTGAACCGTGATATGTTCCACGCCTTCGACACCTCCAAAGAGTGACATGAGCAACGAAACGAGTTTCCCGAGCATCGTCAGAATTCCACCTCCCCGACCGTGAACGTTTCCTTCCGCTCGGTCAGACGCATCGTGATCGAGCGGCGCTTCTCGTTCGGGCGGCCGTAGTTGGTGAACACATCGACCTGGAGGGTGACGGCGCCCGACAGCGTCTGGGCGTTGCTGCCGAAGAAGTTCGTCTGAATCGTGTACATGCCCTTCATCGCCTTTTTCAGCAGGTATTCCTCGGGGCCGTAGCCCTGCGTGAAGTCGCACGAGACGAGGCCGCCGATGCCGGTGCGGTTGTAGCCGTAATACGCCTTCTCGCCCGACGGCTCGTTGACCCACAGATCCATGTCGGTCATGTCGGCGTCCCAGGTCATCACGATGCGCAGGTCGAGCTGCATCGGGTGGATGAACCGCGGGTCGACGCCCTTGAACTCCTTGATGCCGGCGGCTTTCGCCTTCGCAATCAGATTGTTCATCTCCTCGAGCGCCATCAGCTCGATCTCGCGGAACCGTCCGTCCCAGCGCTTCTTCGCGACGACGTCCCACAGCAGGCTCACCGCGCGCTCATACGCTCCCATCCGGCCGAGAACCAGGCCCAGGTCGCGATACGACTGGGGTTCTTCGGGCCGCATCTTCAGCACCTCCTCGAAGATGCCCGCGCTCAGTTCGAGCAGGTCGCGCTGGGCGAGGCGATGGGCCAGAATGCGCATCAGCGCCGGGTTCTCGAGCTTCAGCTCGGCTAGGTTCGACAGCACCTGCAGACCGATGGCATCCTGCTTCAGCCCGTAGAAGAAATCGGAGCAGTCGAGATAGAACGCCGGGGAAGAGCCGAACTCGGCTTTTTCCTTCTGATAGGCCGCGAATTCCGAGCCCTTTCCCGCCGCCTTGATCCGCTTCAGATACGGGGTGTCCGGGGTCCAGGCCTTCATCGCGACCCCGGGCTCGACCGGTCTCGCCGCGTTCCCGTCATCACGGGAGGCATCGGCTTTCTTGGATTCCGCCCCGGCCCCACCCGCGAAGCTGTCACTCTGCGCGGCATCGGGCTCAGCCGAGGGGGCGCTCATGGCCCGGGACGGGGCCGGCGGTGCGCCCGGCATCGGCATCGACAGTCGCTCTTCGGAGGCTTCGGACATCTCCCGACGGACACCGCCGCTTTCGAGGGAGTCGGCCCGGCCGATCGACTGCTTCATGCGAAGCTTGTCCTGGCCCGTCCAGGCGAAATCAGTTTTATACCAGTTGATACGGTTGTTCCAGAGGCTCAGCATCTCCTCGAGTTTGCCGCGCTCGGCCTCCTTCAGTTCGGAAGCGCGTCGTTCCATCACGTCGAAGTATTGCTTCCGCCATTCCGCCATGTTCGCGGGAGGCACTATTTCATGCTCTATATATTGTTCCGGGCGTTCCAGGACGATCAGCGAGGTCTGCGGCGTCACGATGCTGTATCGCTTCCCTAGCGCGATCATAGCCTTCTCGTTTTTCGCGGGAAACGCCTCGAGGTCCTCGAGCTTCTTCTGGGCCCAGAATCTCCGCAGCAGGTCGCCCTCGCCGGCATCGGCGGCCTTCACGTCGAACTCGACGGTCTTCATGACCTTGCCGACGGTGCCGAACTTCAGGATGATCTTCGCTTCGCCCCCGGTCAGGCGCCCGGCGACCTCGAACCGGCCGCGCGCCGACTTCTGGAGCTGCGGCACGAGGTCATCCGCCCCCGCTCCCTCGGCCCCGAGGAACATGTACACCGGGCGGCCGATTCCCTTCACCGCCTCTTCGGGCTTCACGCGCTGGAGGTTCACGTACTCGCCGCCGTTCTGCAGGGCGAGCTGGCCGAGAAACGCGTGGTTCGCGCCCGCATCGCCGCTGAAGACGTAGAGCGGCGCCGCGAACTTCCCAGGCTCTTCCCTGCCGAAGTTCGAGATGCCGTCGGTGAACATCAGGTAGACGTCGGGAAGCTTGTCGCCGGACGGCGGAAGCGCGCCCAGCTGGGTGCCGCCGTCGTATTCGACCGCCTCGATCGCCTTCAGAAGGCCGGCCACGTCGCCGTTCGAGACGGTCATCGTTTCGGGCTTGCCGGGCACGTTGCGGAACGGGACGAGCTCGACCTCGACCGGCGCCGATTTCCAGGCGGCGAACGCGGCGCGCAGGACTTCGAACTCGGCCTTGCGGTCGCCTTTCGCGCGCGAGCCCGAGGCATCCCACAGGATCGTCACGCGCGACGGCAGTTTCATCGCGGGCAGGTCGGCCGGCGGTTCGACGGTCTCGCTGAGGCAGAAGTGCGTGTCGCCCTCGGGGCTCTTCTCGACGAGCACCCGCTGGGCCTTCGCGTCGGGGATCGCGATGCGAAGGGTCTGGCTGAGCGCGGCCTTCTCGAGCGACGTCTCTGCCGCGAAGCCGTTTTTCCATGTTTCGAAACTGAAGTTCGAGAGGCTCCCGGCGCGGATCTCGGGTTTCACACTTCCCCGGGCGACCTCGACGCGGAGGTTGAACTTCTCGACCTGGCCGTCGAACGAGAGAGGCAGGATATAGAGCGATTCGCCGCCCGCCTCGGCGAGCGAGGAGACGTATTTCACCATGACGGTGCGGACGCCGTTCGCCTCGATCGGGTAGACGCGGGTCTGGAAGCTGTTGCCCTTGACCTTCTCGATCAGCCCCGGATCGACGCCGCGCCGCATCTCGGTCTCGAACACCTCGCGGCCCTTCTGCTTCTCGACGACGACGCCGTCGACCAGCACGCCGTTCACGTCGAGGCCGTAGCCGCTGACCGTCGCGCCTTCCGGCAGGGGGAAGGTCAGGTCGCCCGCGAGCCGGCGGCCGTTCGGGTTGAAGAAGGTCATCGTCAGCCGCGTCTCGGCCAGCATGCCCTGCACGACCACCTTCGACTCGACGGCGCGAATCACGATCGGCTTCTCGGCGCCCTCACCGACGACGAGCCGGATGGGCGGCACGTCCTGGGCCACGGTCGGCGCCACCCAGGCCGCGATCAACAACAGGGCGATCAGCAGTTTCTTCATGAGACCTCTCCTTCGTTCTTCGCCGCCTTCGGGGCCGGCGCGATTCACACGCAGTATACCAAACGCATTCTCCCCGCACCGGATTCAGGGGCGCGTCGGATGTTCCGGCCAGAGTTTTATTATACTTTCCAATATTGTCTCAGGATCCGGATGATGTCCACCGGCCCCAGGACGGGAAACGAGTCGCCGGTTCGAATGATTTTTCTGTTCCAGGTCTCCCTGATCTTTTCATGCATTTCGGGGTCATACCCCTGCAACGTCTTCGAAAGATTCTCGGCCGTGAACAATGCATCGGCCTCCCACGGTTCGGGCTCTCCATCGGCGGAAAGCCAAGCGTAATCGTCGTTGTATTTCAGCCTTCTCACCAATGCGCCACGGTTCCAATGCTCGTAATGGATGAAACCGACATTTTCCTGCTCGGCCAGATACACGACCTCGCCATGATCTTTTGAAAATGTGCTCAGATCTTTATCATCGAACTCCGGCGATTCAGGCGACAGATCCACCTCAGCGAACTGCCCCGCAGGCTCTTTTCTGCAATAGAAAACCGAATATGTCGAAGACACACCAATATACCTCCAGATATATTATAATTTCACCGTGTTCCGCATTGTCTGGACTTGGCTTCGTGCCGGTGGTTCGAGCATCACTGAAGCCGGCCTGCGGGAATTCGTCGCGGGGCATTTCGTGCTGTCCGGCGAGCCGGCTGTGATTCGTATCCACGGTGCCACGTCGGTCCGTGAGCACATCAATGCCTTGTGGCCGCACCTCGCCCGCGCGTAAACGTCTGCCAGCGGCAGCAACAAGCCGCACAACACGAACAACACCAGCCATCGACCGACAAAATCCTTCAGCCCGCCGTAATCGAACGGCTCGATCCCTTCCATGAGATCATCATCTTGGTCGCCGTCCGGCCCAATCCTATTGGAAAAGGGTCTGGATGGGCTGGTTCCGGAACTGCCGGGCCAGGTCGCCCCCGAACAGGCTGTTCCCTCTTTCGATCAGCTCCAGTACTCCCGGATGGACCGGAGAGAGGTGGAAGGCCTCCCCCAGGAACCTGACGAAATAGTCGGGAACCCCCGAAAACATGATCCCCTTTTCCTGGTCCCTCGCGAGGGATGCCTCTACAAGGCCCAAAAGGTTGGGTATGCTTCCCGGAGCACATTCCAGGGCCCTGTTGAGCCAGGACAACGCCTCGTCGAAATTGTGATCGTGGGCGAGAATTCCGGCGATCCCCCGCATCGCTTTGTCGGAACCCGCGTTGAGCTGGAGCTCCTTCTTGAAGAATTCCATCGCCTTCAGCTTGCTTGCCGCGTCACCGGGGTTGGCCAGGAACATGAGTTCGTAGGATTTTGCGATGTTGTACAAGACCTCGTGGCGATCGGGGAACCCCTGGTGGATCATCGAGAAGAGGGTCACCGCCTCATGGAACTTCCCTTCCGCCATATGCCTCAGGCCGAGCGCGAAATTCCCCGAAAAGTCCAAATGCCCCGCCTTCTGGAGGGCAAGCACCGCCCCCATGCTGGAATGGTGCATCACCATGAGCGCGAACTTTCCCTTCACCTCCTCGAACCCCTCCATGAAGCTCTGGAGGGAATCCCCGACCAGAATTCCCTGCAAGGGAATCTCGGTCTCGAGTCCGTCGTTGAAGATGCGCAGGAGCGGGCGGTCCTGGATCAGGACGTCCTCCCCCCGATGCCCCTGGACATCCTCGAGGAAGGCGATATCGATCCGGTTTCCCTTGAATTGCGACCTGATGGTGTGGATGTTCGGCGATTCGACGAACAGAACGATCGTGGGATACAGGTAGACCTGGGGTTCGAAAAAAAACGCCCCCACAGCCCATTGGCCAAGAGCCTGGACACCTTTCTCCCCGCCCAGGCTGGCGGCTTTCTGCTTGAGGGCAAAAAGGGCTTTTCCGGCTTTCTGGTAGGTCTTCATTCCCCGATCCGAAACCAGGACCGACCTGACACGTTCCTCCATGGCGATGTGGCGGACCACGTCGTGGAGCCGCTGGGTCTCGAGGTTGTAGCTCCCGGGCGAAACGGCATCCCCGCTCCGAAAGGCTGCCTTCGCCTCATTGAAAACCGCCGCCAGCGTTTCCTGGTTGAGCAGGAGGGCGTTGGCGACCTTTCCGAGGATGTTTCGCTCTTCCTCCGTGATGACCCCATCCTCCAGAGTCTTCATCAAGATTTTCTTCAAAAATTCCCTGGGAGAGAAATCTCGGTCGAGAGCGGGAATCTTGTTCAGCTTCCGTCCCTCCTGGACCTGCTCGAAAATCCGGTGGTATCGCTCGTTGGAGATATCGAGGAAATCGCGGATGTTCTTGATCGCCCATTCTTCGTCGGAAGAGATGTTGCCGTCGCCCAGGATCTCCTCCAGGAGGGAACGGTATACGAAGGGAACGGTCAGCTCGGGAGACTCCTCCGTTTCGCTCGCGCGGGGAACGTCGGGAAGCCCCCCCAGGTTGTAGGTTTGCATCCAGGCGCCGATGGTGTCGTGGAAGTCGAGATGGGAACTCTGCTTCGTCCGCTGGAACACCTTCATTACCGGATCGTCAGCCTGTGAATACAGGAAGTGGAAGGCCTTCTTCGCGCAGGGAAGAACGAGCGCGAGCCCCTGCAGGAGCGGATGGAATTCCACCGCCGTCTTGAATATGAGCATGAGAACGTCAAGAAGGTTCAAAAACGGCTTGTCCCGCCGGTTTTGGGCGAAGTGTGCCAGATGGACCATCCACCGGGAGATGCAGATGCGAATGAACTCGTCGACTCCGTCCTGTGCCCGCCAGCCCTTGAAGCCGGGAGAATTGATGAATTCCCGCAGGTTCTGAAGGTGGAACTCGTAGAAGTTGTCGAAACGGACCTCGGATCCGGTTTTCGAATCGAAGTGGATGAGCAGGAATTGCTCCCCCGCGACGAAAAGGAATTTCGGGAACTCCCGGAGCTCCTGATGTCTCGCCTGCCTGGAAAGGAATTCGGTGAAGACCGGCAGGAGCGAGGTATACATCTCGAACTGCCCGGCTACCGGGGATGCGTATGCCTCCCTGACGCACAGGAAAAGAACCTGGGCGAACCAGAGGGCGTGTTCCTTTTTTTCCGGGCTCGCGAAGGAATCGCTGGAAACGATTTTCTGAAGGCTTATCTCAACCCGCCTTTCGTTGCGGCTTTCGACGGCCCGCGCGAGGTCTTTCCAGGGGGGCTGCAACTCCGGGGGCATCAGGGAAATCTTCTGTTGAATCAGGTCGTTCCAGGCAGGTTGTTTTTCCACGTTCATTCCTTCGCCAGAACGGATGGGACACCCTTTCCGCTTCGAAATCGCGGGGGGGGTGCCTCGTATGCTAGCAGATGCCACCCCGGTATGCAACGGGCGCAACCCCGATGGACCGGCCCACGCGTTCCTGCGATCTGGGTCCGGGCATTGATTAAACCCGGACATGGAGTATAATCGGTTAGTTCACATCGGAGAAATCGACCGTGCCGACAACCCGATTCCTTCCCCCGATCCTTCCATTCGAGCCCCCTTCCGCTTCGGGGGACCCCCTCCCCTGCGGTACACCTGCGGCCGAGTGTTTCGAGGGACCCGCCCTGGGCGAACTCCGGATCGAGACACCCCGGGTGAAGGCCAGAACCGCGACCGCAAGGATCGCAGCCTCCTTTGGCCCGGTGATGATCCTGACCCTGCTTCTCATCGTCTGGGGAACCGCTTCTTGGGGACAACCCGCTTCCCCGGCCGAATCCGTCCCAATGAAGGTGGAGGTGGGGCTTTACATCATCGACATCGCCAAGCTCGATCTGAAGGAAAATCAGTTCTACGCGGATTTCTACATCTGGTACAAGTGGTCCCGGAACCCAGACCTGGATTGGAGCCCCGAAAAGGTGGAGTTCATGAACGGAACCATCGAGACGGCCACAAAACTGGCTTCCGAAACTCTCGCCAGCGGAAAGGAGTATGCCTCACAACGGATCAAGGGAACCTTTCGAGGCCGCTTCAAGCTCCATTCCTACCCTTTCGACACCCAAACCCTTCCCATCATCCTCGAGGATCAGGAATCGGGAATCCATCGCGTGGTCTTCGTTCCCGACCCGGATGTCCCGGATTCCCGGAAGTGGGTCGAAGCGGACGTCCAGGTTCCCGACTGGCAGATCCAGGGCACGAACGCTTTCACCGACGTCCATCACTACGACACGAATTTCGGGGATTCCACGAAAATCAATTCCGAACGGAATTCCCATTACTCCCGTTTCACTTTCCAGGTGAAACTCGGCCGATTTTTCATCCCGCACATGATCAAGTTCATCATCCCATTGCTGGTGATCGCCGGGATGGCCTACATGGTCTTCTTCATCAACGCAAAGGAATTCGAGGCCCAGTGCGGGATCTGCGTGACCTCCCTCCTTTCCGCGGTCGCTCTGCACATGTCCCAGGCTGACGCCCTTCCGGCGGTCGGGTATCTCGTACTCTCCGACAAGATTTTCATCCTCTTCTACGTCACGATTTTTTCGGCGCTTGTTCAGACCGTCGTCGCCAATAACTACGCGAAGACCGGGAAGGTCGATCTTGCGATGAAACTGGACTGGCTTTTCCAGATCATCTACCCCCTTGCGATCCTCGGAGGAACCATCCTCGTCGTCCTGACCACCCCTCCCTGAAGGGCACCCCGAAACGTTCGCCTGCCGGCTTCCGCCAGGATTTTTGAGGAAGTCATCGGGGCGGGGCTGTTCAAATGCCCAAATGCCTGGATGGCGACCACGGCTCCAGGCATTGAACAAGCTATTCCAACGTAGATTTCATTCGGGGGTTTCGCGGAGGAGGTCGTCGTAGATGGCGGTGGAGCCGGGGATCAGGAGGAACATGGCGGTCTTGAAACGCTTTGCGGCGGCGTCGCGGCGACCGGTATGGCAAGACCGGCGAGCCAGGCCAGCAGGAGCGCCGCCCAGGCACTTGCGCGGCAGTCCCGGGGCCGTGAATGTCGAATCGTCTCGTGTCCGTCCATGCCGTCAGTCCTTCGAAGTCAAAACGAGGTTCCGAACGTCTCCTTTTTCCTTTTCGGGGGGCGCCTGACGGCGGGAACCATATCCATATCGAATGCTTTATAAACAGTCTGGAGAGCATCGTCCAGCCGGTCCCGATCGATGACGCAGGAGACCTTGATCTCGGACGTGGAGATCAGACCGATGTTGATTCCGACCCCGGCCAGGGCTTCGAACATCCGGGCGGCAACCCCCGGATGGGAGCGCATTCCCGCCCCGATGATCGAGACCTTGGCGATCTCGGTCTCGGCGATCACCTCTCCGTAGCCTTCCTTCCGGGCGAGATCCTTGAGAATTCGCACGCCCTTTTCGAGATCCGAGCGGGGAAGGGTGAAGCTGAGGTCGGTCAGCCCGCCTCGCGTACGATTGAGCACGATGACGTCGACATTGATCTCGACAGCCGCCAGGGCGGAGAAGATGTTCCCCGCCACTCCCGGCCGGTCGGGAAGATCCAGCACCGAGACCTTGGCTTCCTTCACATCGTAGGTGATCCCGCAAACGGCAGCCTTTTCCATATACCGATCCTCCTCCTGAATCCAGGTTCCCTCTTCTTCCGAAAAACTGGTCCGGACGTGCAGACGGACCCCGTTCTTCATCGCGCACTCGACGGCCCGCGGGTGAAGCAACTTCGTCCCGAGGCTCGCGAGCTCGAGCATCTCTTCGTAGCTCAGGGCATCGAGCCTCCGGGCGGTGGGAATTTTCCGGGGGTCGGCCGTGAACACGCCGCTCTCGTCTGTGAGTTTCTCGCAGACATCTGCCTTCAGGGCGGCAGCCAGCACCACCGCCGTTATGTCGGAGCCCCCGCGGCCGAGGGTGGTGATCTCCAGCGCGTCGGTCATGCCCTGAAATCCCGCCACGATCACGATGTTTCCGGCCTCGAGGGATTTTTGAATCCGCTCCGCGTCCACCTTGAGAATGCGGGCCTTGGTATGGCTGGAATCGGTGATGATGCCCACCTGCTGGCCCGTGAAGGAAACGGCCGAGTGGCCGAGGGACTTGATCGCCATCGCCAACAGCGCGGCACTGGCCTGTTCCCCCGTCGCCACCAGCATGTCGAGCTCGCGATCGGGCGGGCGTGGCGCGATCCGCTCGGCGAGGCTGATGAGCTTGTTGGTGGTCGACCCCATGGCCGAAACGACGGCCACGACCTGGCTTCCCTGTTCCCTGACCGAAACGATCCGCCTGGCGACGCGACGGATGAGGTCCGGGGTCGCGACGGAACTTCCCCCGTATTTCTGAACGACGAGTCTGTTCATGACTGGCTCCGATAGGGGTTGAAGTCGTTGCGGAGGAGGTCGGAAAACGTCTCCCGGCGGACCAGGAGCCGGCTCCGGCCCTCCGCGAGGCCCACGACGGCGGGGCGCGGCAGGCGGTTGTAGTTCGAGCTCATGGAATAATGGTAGGCTCCGGTGCAGAACACGGCGAGCAGATCGCCCGGCTCGGGCTCCGAAAGGGCGGCCTGGTAGATGATCATGTCGCCGCTCTCACAGGCCTTCCCGGCCACGGAGTAGGCCTGAGCGGGGGGGCGGCCGGCCTTGTTGGCGAGCACGGAGGTGTAGATCGAGCCGTAGAGCGCCGTTCGGGGGTGGTCGGCCATCGAACCATCGACGGCGATATAGGTCCGGATGCCGGGAATGGGCTTGACAGCGCCAACGGTGTAGAGGGTCAGCCCGGCGGGGGCCACGATCGACCGGCCGGGCTCGATCCACAGCCGGCGCGGCATCGGCATTCCCAGTTCGCTCGTCTTTTCGCGGACGGCGGCGCAGAGCGTCCCGACGTATTCCTCGATCGAGGGAGGATAATCCTCGCTCGAATACCGGATTCCCAGCCCGCCGCCCAGGTCCAGTTCCCACTCTTCGCCCGGGAAGAGGTCGCGCAGGCGGCCGATGAAATCCAGGGTGATCCAGGCCCCGGCCCGGAAGGCCGCAAGATCGAACAATTGGGACCCGATATGGCAGTGCAACCCGACAAGCCGCACGTTCTCGAGACCCCGGGCGATGCGGATGGCCTCCTCCGCCTGGCCGTTCTCGATCCCGAACCCGAACTTGGTGTCGAGATGCCCCGTCTGGATATGGTGGTGCGTATGAGTGTTGATGCCCGGCGTGGCGCGAAAGAAGATCGGCTGCACCTTCCCCGCCCTTCCGGCGAGCTCGTCGAGAAGGCGGAGCTCGTACAGATTGTCCACCACGAATCGCGAGACCCCCAGTTCCAGGGCCAGTTCTATTTCGCCGGGGGTCTTGTTGTTGCCGTGAAAAAGAACCCGCTCCATCGGGAACCCCGCGGCGGATGCGGTATGCAGCTCCCCTCCCGAACAGACGTCCAGTCCCATGCCCTCACGATCGAGCAGGCCGCAGAAGCCGGTCGTCAGGAAGGCCTTCCCCGCATACGCCACCGTCGCCTCGACGCCGTGCGAGCGAAACGCCTGGACATACCGCCGGCATTTCTCGCGGGCGATGTCCTCGCTGAGCACCCAGAGCGGAGTGCCGTATTCCTTCGCCAGTTCGACCGTATCGACCCCGGAGAAAAAGAGTCGACCATCCCGTATGGAAAAGCCCTCGATATGCGACAGATGTGACATTTCCTCCCACTTCGCTGTACACGGAATCCGCGACTTCCGACGTGTCGCCGGTCGGAGTGGAGTATAAGGGGGAAGCCGGCAGGAAACAAGAACCGATTCGTCAATCCGGTGTTTCCCGCAGAAGGTCGTTCTGGATGGCCCATTGATGCGGGTCGGGGCACCGCGCCGTCACTCCTCAGGGGTCAGGATGCCGTAACAGCGGGCGAACCAGTAGGCCATGAGATACCCGACCGGCGCGACCCGTCCGGGGCCGTCGCTGCCGCTGACGATGCGGCGCGGGCACTCCTGCCAGATGAAGATGTGCGGGGCCCGCTTGTCGATCGGGAACACACGGTCAGCCTGGTTGCCGTAGCGCTCGAACCGGTCCGGCCACGGCAGCACCCGCAGGCCCGGCTCGGCGCCGTTGTCGACGCGCCGCTGGCGCTGATCTTCCGGATACCGTTCGAGCGTCCGTTTCGCGGCCGCCAGCAGGTCGGAGGAAAGCGAGGCCGTGCCGTGAACGTGCCGGATGTAAGTGTACAACGGGTTCGCCTCGTCGGCGATGGGAAGGAACGCACGGTCGACGCAGTCGCGCGCGGCCGGCTCGATGCCGCTCTCCCGGAGGCCTTCCATCAGCCCGAGCAGGGCGAACTGGGTGATGTTCGTGCCGACGTAGCTGCGCAGGGCATCCGACAGCTCGTCGAGATTCGACGATGCCATTTCCCGCCAGACCGCGGCGCGCGCCTCGAGCTTTTCGGCGGGCTTCGTGAAACCGAGATTTCGGGCGGCGGCGGCCCAGGCGTCAGCGTCGTCCGCAAGCCGCCCGAGCCAATCGAACCCGCGCGGGCCGCGAAGGCAGTCGAGAATACCTATGAGCATATTTCCGCGAAGATACCCGACCGCGAAGGCAACCGCACGGGCGACCGGAGATATAAAGCTTATTATATTTGAATAACCGGGCCTGAATCTCCTGCCGGCTTCGAGAGCAAGATCGGCGAGCGAGACGTGGAGCTGCGCGATCAGCCGGACGGCCACGTTTTCGTTGATACCGAGAAACAGGTCGCTCACCAGTTGGGACGTCTCGGACGCAACTCGCGGATAGGCGCGGCGGCCGCACAGCTCGTCGCGAAAAAACCTCTCGAGATCGGGGTCTTTCGTGATGCGTGCGGCGGTGCCGGTCATCAGCAGGGCCCGCAGGGCCTCCCCTCCCCTGATCGGCGGAGGCCTGAACGTCGCCAGCACCTCGGCCATCGTGGCGTTGTAGGGAACGCTCCGGCAGAAGGCGTTCACCGGGAAATCATCGACTCTCGCCCACTCCTCCGGGGTGATCCGGTCCTGGTAGCAGTAATCGGGCGAGACGCTGAACATGCTCTTCGGCGTCCCATCGATCGTGGCGACGAGGGCGAGGTCGTTACGCCGCAGGTTTCGGCCGGCCGCGAGCACGTCGGAGGCCACCCGTTCCCGCAGTCCGGCGTCGCGGATCACCGGCCAGGCCAGCATCCAGGCGAGAAAGATGCCCGTGTACTGGTCGCGGGACGTATCGGTGTTCCAGACGAGGTCCTGGTTTGGCGGCGCGCCCGGAGCGAGGTTGTTCCGCCCGGGGAACCAGCTGCGATGCCCGAAATATCGGCCGAGAAACCCGTCCCCGCCGCACAGGAGGTGAAGCCTGTGGAAGGCCTCCAGCGAGGTTTCGACCGCCGCCAGCGCCTCGGGGTCTTTCGTGGCGCGCCATCGGAACACTTCGGCGGCGATCCAGGCGCCCGTCCAGATCGTCGAATCGCCGCCTCCGGCGGGCATGAGGAAGCCGCCGTCGGGGCCGGGAACAGCATCGAACACCAGGCCGTTCGGGCAGTGCAGTTTCCGGATCGCCTCCTCGAACCGCATCGCCTTGTCGTGCAGTGGTCCCGCAAAAAGGCACGAAACGGAAAAAAACATCGGAAGAACAACCATGTATATTATATAATTTATATTTCTCACACGAAGCCTCTCGCGCTCATCTCATCGTCGCCCCGGCGCGAAGATCGGACGGCCGACGCGGGCCGTCGCGGGAAAAAGCGCCGTCGCGACAGTATACTATGGACAACCGACGGCGGGCCCGATACACTTTCCACGTGTCGAAACGAAAGAAGAACGGAACGCATCCGACAACCCCCGCCAACTCCGGCCTAAAGACCGTGGCCGCTCCTCAGCCGTCTGCTCCCTCCCAGGCCGCGTCGGCGTCGTCCCGGGCGAAGGGCGCTCCGGCACCGGAGGCAGCGCCCGACGAGACCTGTCTGATCGCTCCCTGGTCGTGGTGTTTCACCCGGTTTTCCTCGGCCTTGGCCGCCACGCTGGCCTTCTCACCCGCCCTCTGGCTCGTCCTCGTCGCGGTCCGCTCGGGCCTGTATCCCGGGGATCCCTGCTACTGGAACCACGAGATGACGCTCGTGACAGCCTTTACGGCGGCCGGTGCGATCAGCCTGTTTCTCGCGCGTCTGCTCGGGCGCCTGGTGGCGAACCTGTCGCGCATGCATCCAGACATGGCGGATTTTCTCGGTCGGCTCCGCGACCGGTTCCACGACTGGCGCTGGCTCGTTCCCGGCCCGCTCCTGCTCGGGGCCCTGGCGATCTCGATCCGGTATGTGACCGCCGGGGAGTTCACCCCCTTTGCGTCAACGCACGTCGATATCCTGTTTTCCGTCTGGCTGCTGGTCGGTTTTTTCTTCGTGCTCAACGCGACCGTCCTGTGCGGCCGGTATACCGAACTCGTCAAGCGTATCGCCCATGAAATCGCGTCGGGCAAACTCGGACGGGCCGAAACCATTCTGTTGAGCCGTTTTTACCTGAACGTCGCGGTGCTGGCGACGATCCATTTCAGCTTCTGCGTCATCATCATCTACACCATGCACCTGCTTTACACCTATAACGGCATGATGTGGCCGGCGTATGCCCTCCTGCGCTGGCGGCCGGGCCTTGGACTTGCGGGACAGATCGCCCTGCTCGTGAAAGACCCGCTGTTCATCGAAGTGGTGATCTTTTTCGGTCTGCTGGGTCTCGCATCGCTGGCCCCGTTGCTGTATTTCACCTACCCACAGTGGGAGGTCCACAAGCTGCTGGACGTGCGCCGTCGGCGGCTGCTCGATGAAGCGCAGAAGCGCCTCGACGAGATCGAGACCCGCCTGCGCCCCGACTCTCCCGAGGCCGATTTCGAAACGTTCAGCCGAAGGCGGCTCATCGCGCAGGCGATCGAGGAGATGCCGACATGGCCGTTTTCCGGCTACGGAACGGCGGGCACCCTACTGCTGATCGCCATGCCCGGCTTTCTGGTTCTTCTCAAGGAAGTCTTCCTGCAGGCGTTCGTCCAGCTGCTCTTCTCCTGACCCCGTCCGGGCCGGCTCAGTCCCCGGTTTCGTAGGGCCAGCAGACCGTGATGACGCGAGGAACGTCGCAATCCTTCACGATGATCTTGATGACGTCGCCGTTGAACCGCGCGCCCACGATGGCAAGGCGGTCGCCGCCGCGGTCCGGCCATTTTTTCATGACCCGCCCGTTCACGATCGCCTCGTGCACCTGCTTGATGTAGATGCCCCGGGCAATCATCTGCTCGTAGGCATGTCGCGTGACATGAACTGTACCGGCAGCTATTTTTTCAGCGATCTCTTTCCGTCCCATGTCTCCGTCCCATCACGGAAGATTGCGTTCTCGAACTGTACACGCGCCCCGAACTCCGCGCAAGACGGAACCGGAAAGCGCAGGTCCTTCTCAGCCCTGCTTCTGGAGCTGGGAGATGGCTTTGAACAGCAGGTCGCGCTCTTCGGGATCGGCCACTTCCGGCAGGTATTCCATCAGCCGCTGGGTGTTCCCCGGGTCGCCCTGGACCGCCATCGACCGGATCGCGTTGAAACGCACGAGCGGCGAGCCGTCGCGAAGCAGGTGCTCCAGCAGAACGGCCGCTTCCTGCCCACGGATTCCTTTCAGGACATACGTCGCGGAATCGCGCATCTCCACTCGGGGGTCTTCGATCATGCCCCGCAACTCCTCGAGCATCGTATCGGGGCCGAACGCCGACATCGCCTTGATCGCGTTGGCCTTGACGCGGTTGTCATCGTCACGGAGCAGGGTGACCAGAACCGGAATCGCCTCCCTGCACCCGTTCTCCTCGAGGGCCTCCACGGCGTTCGCACGCACCCGCGGCAACGGCGTCGCGAGAAGGTCCGAGCAGATCGGGACCAGTTCCGGCGCGTGCAACCGTCCAAGAAGCTTCGGAAGAGTTTCGAGAACCTCACGAGAAGGGGGGCGGGATATATATTCTTTCCAATATAAAATATCGCGCGGCGTCGACGCCTCGACAAGCCTCAAAATATCGGCCAACTCGGGGGCATCGGGGAGTCTCCCGATTTCCTCCCCGATCGCTCCAGCCGTTTCATCGACAGGCGCGCCTGGCACCTCCGGCGCCGCACGTTCGGGTTCTCCGACAGCGGCCGCAGCCGGGAAGGGCGGGAGACCGTCGAACAGGTCTTCGGCGCCGCCGACGGCCGTACCGCCCGCCGCCACGGTCTCCGGAGGAGGAACCGGAACACCAGCCACCGCATCGAGATCGTCGAACAATCCACCGCTCTCGATCGCGGAAGGAACGTCGGGAAGCGCGACCTCTTCGGCCTGCGTTCGTTCCGGAAGTTCCGCCGCCACGGACGTCACGGTTTCCCCGTCTCCAAAAGGTTGCTCTGCCGGCACGCCTGAAACCGGCGACTCCGGGACGAAAGCAGGCGATTCTTCTGCAGACACGTCGAATGCCGACGGCTGCGGCTCAGCGACGTCGACATTGCCCAGGGCTGAAACGGGTTCCACAGCTGGAGCGGGCAGTTCTTCAACGGGCGGAGGCTCCACGACGACCGAGGCGGGTTCCGGCACGGGCTGATCGCCTGTATCGGGTGAAGAGGACGGCATCAGGCGCGACATCGCCATGACGAACGCTTCGGTCTTCATCGTCTGGGAGCGGAGATGATCACGGGCTTTCTGCGCGTGGTAGCGAGTTCCGACGTCTTCGGACAGAACGTGGCCGTCCAGGGCTCCGGCAAGCTGACGGAAGTGCTCCTTCGAGACGAAGCGCAGGGCCAGCACCCGCTGCATGGCATCCCCCACACGCTGTCGGTCCATTCCGCCAAGAGAGGTCACGATCGGATGCAGTTCGGTTTCCGTCTGGCGCTCGGCCACGTCGAAGAGGCGCCACCATTCCCCGGCTTTCCCGTCAGCGGCGGCCGCGGCGACCAGCTGTTCGAACCGGTCGAACAGGCCCCGCATCATCAGCGCCCGCAGAAGCACATACCAGACTTCTTCAGACCCATTCTTGTGCCAGGTTTTCTCGAGAAAATCGATCGCCTCCGCCGTCAGCTCCAGAGGATCAGCCGTCCGGTAATACTCGCCGAGCACCCGCCCCATTGCCTCATCCTGGGGGAAGTGCGCCAGGTAGCGGCCCAGGACGGGCAGCACCTCGGGTGTGACCGGTCTTCCCGCCAGGACGGCCTTGCCGATCTTTTCGACCAACTCGCGGTCATCGAGGCGGCCGGCGGCGTATCGCACGATGAAGGAGAATTGATCAGGCGTCTGGGCGGGAAGCTTCAGGTAATGCCGGCCGAGCATCCCGACGGCATCGGGATCGGCCGGCCGGATCTCGAGAACCAGCTCGGCATATCGAATTCCCTTGACCGAATGCCCGGTTGCGAAGGCGCACCGCGCGAGCAGTCTGTATAACTGCAGTTTGTCATCGGTGTCGCGAGCGGCCGAAAACCGTTTTTCGAGAGATCTGAGGGCGAGGCCCGGGAACACCCTGGCGAGGACGGCGATCCACGTCCAGTAGAACCGCTCCCACCAGGCAAAAAACACGTGCATGCTCCGACCGAGCAGGAAGATGGCGGCGAGCATGAGGAGGGGAACGAACTTCCAGCCGTGACGCCACAGCCAGAGGATGCGAGCGGGCCACCTCAGGAAAGGGCTGTTCGGATCGATCGCCTGCGCCGCCGCGAGCTCCTTTTCGGCGTCGGCATACCGGGTCTGGCTCATGGCCACGCGCATCTTCACGTAGGGCGGCCAGAAGCTTTGCGGGGCCTTCTCCGCAAGACGGTCGACTTCGGCAACGAGGGTGTCGGAATCCTTCCAGCCCAGTTCGCAGTCAGCAATCAGGCCCATCTCCCAGACCCGGATGACACGCTCGGTCGAGTTGCCGAGCGCCGGGTTGCGATTCAGCAGCCGGCGCAGTTTTTCCCACTGGCGGGCGTCGAACAGGCTTTTCGCCTCGTCGAATCGTTGCGAAACAAGGAAACGGGACTCGAGCAATTCCTGCTCGAGGGCCTGAAGCCGCGCCGTATGCTCAGGCGTCGCGGCCCCGAGAGCGCCAAGTTCCCTGAGAGCCTGGCGGGCGGCCAGGATGTCGTCACGCCGGTCGGCGGCGGCGAGTTTCTCCAGGAACTCTTCCGCCAGCACGTTCCGGCGGGGGGCTTTTTCTCCGGCGGCCACGGCTGCCGTCGCGACAACGGTATCCGAGAGTTTCGCCAGCATCGATCGGGCCTGCGGATTGTTCGGATCGAGCCGCAGGATCTGGGTGCAGAGATCGCGTGCCAGAGACGGCCGCCCGTCGCGCATCGCCCGTAGCGCCGAGGCCAAGAGGTCGTCTACCCGCCTGGCCGTCTGAAGCCGTTGCCGGAAGGCAGGGAGAGCGCTCAAAGCGGGGTCGAGCCGCTCGAGGCCGTTCAGAAGAATCTGCGCCTGGGCGAGATCTCCTATGCTGAGGGACGCGTCGAGGCGGCTCAGCACATCGGGAATACGGCGGACGGCGGTTTCCCGGGCGATGAGAAGCCGTTTCGAAGCGGATGCGGCATCGGCATCGCCGCCCCGCGCGAGAAGCTCGAGGCACTGGGCTCTGAACAGCGGCATATCGTAGGTTGCGTACAGTTTTTCGAGTTGCTCGAGGACGTTTTTCCAATCGGGAGAGAGGGCGCCGGAGACGCGCGGAATGAGCGCGTCGAGCGCTCCCTGGGCTTCCGCGGCGGCGACGGATGCTTGGTCGGGCCGGGCGAGCAGGAAGTCGAGGTAGGCAAGCCATGCGTCGGGCAGTTCGGGAGCCAGCTGAACCGCGCGGCGGAACTCCGAGAGAAGCTGCATTCGGCGCTCTTTGTCCGGGTTTTCCGTCGCAGCGGCCCTGTTCGACGCGCGCCGCGCGATGGCTCCGGCAAGCTCAGCCCGGATATCCGCGGCATCGCTGGCGACGGCGAGTTTCTTCTCGAGGTCGGCCACGAGAGCATCGAGATCGACGGAAGCAGGGGGCTTCTTTTCGATGAAAACCGCCTCTGAGACCGAAGCGGGGGACACGAGGGGCGGCTGCTTCTTTTTCGACGGAGCCGCCCCCGCGGGCGCATCGCCCCAGAGAGAGACGGATAGCGACAGGAGAGCAAGGAATGCCGGTGACTTCCGTCGGAAACGCATCACGCCATCAGGCATACGATCTTCTCCCAAATCCGTCGACACTGGAAACGCGCGGGCGCGGGTGCATCGCTTTCTTTGTCCATGATACCATGTCAGGCATCCAGTATCGGGAATCGGAAGAGAGGAATCCGGATGAAAATTTCAGCCTTCGACGCGATGGATCCGGCGGCGAAACAGGCCGCCCTGATGCATATCAAAGCCGATCAGACCCGTCGGAAAGAAGACTACCTGCTCGCCCTGCACGCACTGACCGACGGCGACCAGCAGGTCCGCCTGGCCGCAAAGCTTGTCAGCCAGGCGTTCTCCGGTCAGCCTTACTTCGTCGATCTGAAGGGACTTTCCACGGACGAGATCCGGGCGAAGATCGCCGAACGCTTCCCGGAGCTGAAGGAAAGCGGGCCGACGCTGGCCGAACTGCCGCAACAGGAGCGTGACTACCAGAAGCTCGCGTCCGACCTGCAGGCGCGCGGCAGGCAGGCCGAATCGATGAACGGCGTCTGGGAAGGCCGTTTTCCGAAACAGGCGGCGCTTCTGAACACCCTCCGAACCGACACCCAGGAGCTCCTCGCCGGTCTGCTGGAGCCGGGCGAAACCTACGATCGCGCCTTCATCGGCTTCTTCACCGAGCAGCTCGGTCCTTTCCGCGAGTGCAAGCGCTCCCTCGACAGCAACGCCGCCACCACTCTGGTGCATCTCTCCCACGTCCGCGACCCGGAAGCGGTTTCACCGGTGTATGCGACCCTGTTCGGCCTCGTCGAGCGCCCAATCTATCTTCTGGTCCTGCTTACGGGGAAACGGCTGCTCCTGTTCCTGCGCGACCAGCTGAAAGCGTCTTCCGCCGCGGTCCACGCCGTTCCCTGCCAACTGATCACGTCGGTGAAGGGCCGTCGCACGCCGCTCGGATACGACATCGAGCTCGAAACCGCCCAGGACATGCTCAAACTGCCGCAACTCTTCCACCCAGACGGGGAGGAGCTCGAAAAGCTGCTGAGAGAGCGAAGCATCGAGACGATCCAGTCCTCCGAGGAGTTCATCGAACGGGACTTCGAGAAGGAGATCGCACGGCTCGACCGGCTGTTCCAGGCGAAAACCGTCTCGCCGTCGGAATACATGTTTCGCAAGAGCCGGCTCCAGAAGATGGAGCTCGAGAAGTTCTCCGACGCGAACGTCGAACGCCTTCTCGCCAAGCGGTTTTCCGACGCCGGGCTCGGGAAGAAATTCGATGAGCAGCTCCTGAAGAAGTTCACTTGCGAGCGGACCGTCATGTTCACGGATATCGTCGGCTATTCAAAGAAGGCGGCGCAGAAGGAACTGATCGACACGATGACGCTTCTGGCCGTGCATGACAAGACGCTGATGCCGATCATCGCCGAGTTTCAGGGCCGCCTGATCAAGAAGATCGGCGACGCGCTGATGGTCGCATTTGAAGACCCGCTCGCCGCCTGCCGCTGCGCGATCCGCATGCAGGGCGCCCTGATCGAACTGAACCGGTCGAGTTCCGAGAAGATTCTGATCCGCATCGGCCTCAACACCGGAACCGTGTTCGTCAAGAACGAGGACGTGTTCGGCGACGCCGTGAATGTAGCGGCGCGTATGGAATCGATGGCCCAGCCAGGCATGATCTTTCTGACCGAGGCGACGCACGCGAAGGTCGGGGGCGAGATCCCCTGCAGCGACTGCGGCGAGCGGAGCGTCAAGGGGCAGCGGCAGCCGCTGCGCGTCTACATGATCGTCGACGAGAGCCACAGCTCCGCCGAAATGCTCGAGCAGGCGAACGAGTTCCGGCGAGAGATGGGCATCGCAGAGCCACCGGAGGCGGCGTCACCGATTCCCGCGGCGGCCTCTTCCCCATCGCCGCACGGTGCCGGCGGGCCCCGTCCCGCAGCGCCGGAACTGTCCGAAGCGCCGCCCGACACGCCCGACGCGTGCGTCGATGCCGTCAGGTCCTCCGTTCTGGCGGCCGTCGAGTGGTACAAGAAAGGCGTGCATCTCGGCCGGCCGAGGAACGCGGAGGTGGAGGCCTGGTTCACGCGGTTCGTCAGGGAGCTGCAGCACCGCCTTTGAGCGCGGCGTGAGGGGCGACGTCGTTCAGCGCATCAGGAGAATGCTCGCCGCCATGACCATCATGCCGGCGACGACGCCGAAGATCGACAGGTGATGCTCGCCGTATTTCTCGGCCGTGGGCAACAGTTCGTCGAGCGAGATGAACACCATGATTCCCGCGACCGCGCCGAACAGGACGCCGAACACGGCATCGCTGAAAAACCGCAGCAACAGGAAGTATCCCGCGAGGGCGCCGATCGGCTCAGCCAGCCCCGAGAGAAAGGAGAGCTGGAAGGCGCGGCGCCGGCTTCCCGTGGCGTGGTAAATCGGCACCGAGACGGCGATGCCTTCGGGAACGTTATGGATGGCGACGGCGACGGCGATGCCGAGGCCCATCGTCGGGTCTTTCAGGGCCGCGATGAACGTGGCGAGCCCCTCGGGGAAGTTGTGAATGCCGATGGCCAGGGCGGAAAACACGCCCATGCGCAGAAGCTCGTGCTTGCGGACCGGCGCGGCCGCAGCGGCGGGCTTGTCGGAACAGTCTTCGGACGTTTCCGGGCACTCGAAATCCTCGCCAAGTTCCTCGATATTTCTGATTTCGTGCGGATTCTCGAACGACGGCACGAGCTGGTCGATCAGCGCCGAGCCGATCATGCCGGCAAAAAACGCCGCCACGGCATATATTTCCCCGTATTTTTCACCGAACCCGGAGGTCAGAGCGGTCTGGGCCTTGGGCATGATCTCGAGCATCGACACGTAGATCATGACGCCCGCCGAAAAGCCGAGCGTTCCGGAAAGGAAGCCGGTATTGGTGCGCTTCGTGAGAAACGCCAGGAGGCTGCCGATTCCCGTTGCGAGGCCCGCGAAGAGGGTCAGGGCGAAAGCGAACACCAGCGGGCTCGAGCCCATTCCGCATTTCCCTTCCTGGAAATAGTTTTCCATATGTATCGGGTTTCCCGAGAGAATCCCGTCTCGCTGTTCATCGACCGGCCCCAATGATAGTATGTTCCCACGATTTTTCAAGCGCATGCGTACAAACGAGGAAAATCTCACTCCCATGGACGATACGGCCCGGGTAAACCCACCAAGGCAAAGGATCAGCGCGTCGACGCTCGTCGTCGTCGGCCTCCTGCTGATGGGCTGCGCGGTGCGTTTCGCCGTTCACGATGAGCTGGCCAGCAGCTACGGCTTCTACTACTACCCTCCCCCGATCTCCGACATGGCCATCCATATCGGCCTGGCGAAAGAAGTCGCGGCTGGACGCTCTCCCCAGCCGGTCATGTATACGAACCCCGGCTATTACCACCTGCTCGCGCTCGTTTTCAGACTCGGCGGCGGCCAGGAATGGATGCTTCTCCTTCAGATGTTGCTCGGCGCCGGCATCGGGCCGCTTCTCTTCCTTGCCCTCCGCCGGGCCGGCCTAGGATTTGCAGCTTCGGCGGCGGCCGGGTGCCTGCTCGCCCTCAACCAGTCGCTCGTGTTCCACGAGCAGTTCCTCCTCCTCGAGCCGTTGCACACCGTCTGTTTCAGCGCGCTCATCGCCGTTCTTCTGGCCATCCCCCCGAGTCTCTTCCAAGGGGTTCTTACCGTGACGCTCGTCGGATTTCTTCATCTGCTGAGGCCGAATATCGTGGTCTTCTGGCCCGCGGTGCTCTGGTGGCTGCGAAAACGGGGCGCATCCGCAGCGACTCTCGTTCTGATGTCCGGCGGCGCGCTCTTCTTCCTGCTTCCAGTCCCCTTCCTGACATGGTCGTCGACCGGCACCCTCGTTTTCGGAACCCAGAATCTCGGCGACAATTTCTTCATCGGAAATCACTCCGATGCCAACGGCACCTTTCAGATCGGCAAGGCGTTCCAGCGCGTCAAGCAGGAAGCCGCCGCTCTGCCGGCGGAACAACGCACCGCGCACTGGCTGAAGGAAACGATTCGTTCGTGGGAGTCGCCGGCCGGCTGGCTCAGACTGACGATGCGCAAGCTCTGCCTCGTATGGGGAGCTTGGGAGCTTCCCAGCAACGTCAGTCTCAAGGCCATGGAATCCTACTCGCCTGCGCTGGCTTCTCCCCTCTTGATCCGGTTCGGCCTGCTCGGGCCGCTCGGCCTCGTCGGCATCGGCCTTCTCGCGCTTGGTCGCCCCGCCCGCCTCCGCGATCTCGGCCTCTTCCTGGCGATCAGCGCCGTCCTTCTGACGCTCATGATCGCCGCCTTTTTCGTGCTCGGACGGTATCGCCTTCCCCTGGCCGTCATCCTCTCGATTGGAGCGGGCCATGCCCTCACCCTTCTCGTCACCGACAGTCGGGTACGGTGGAGGATCCTGGCCGCCGCGCTCGTTGCCGCCTACCTGGTCAACGGCCCGCTGAACGCGTTTACCTGGCCCGAGATCGCACCGTACGGCTTTCCGCCGTCCCTGCGCTACTGACCGCAGGATACCAGGTCGAAGATTTTTCCCGGGTTCAGGATGCCGGCCGGATCGAGCGCGCGCTTGATGCCCCGCATCATCTCCATGTATGCCGGCGGGCAAACCATCGGCATGTATTCCTTGCGCTTGTGGCCGATGCCGTGCTCGCCCGACAGCGTTCCGCCCAGGCCCGCGGTGATGGTGTAGAGCTGTTTCAGGATGCGCGGCAGCCTCTCGGCCCACTCCGCGTCGGTCCAGGCGGGATTCATCACGGGGGTCGCGTGGAGGTTGCCGTCTCCGGCGTGGCCGTAGCAGGGGATCTCGATGTCCCATTCCCGGGCCAGCTTCTCGACGCCGTCGACCATCGCCGGGATCGCGGCGATCGGAACGACGATGTCTTCGAGGCTCTGGCGCGGACTGCGCACCTTGAACGCCTCGGCGATGTTGCGGCGCACCTTCCAGACGCGCTCGGACGTCGTCGCGTTGTCGGCCACGAACACCTCGATCGCCCCGGCCGCAAGGCAGCGCTCGCCGACGATCTCGTATTCCCGTTCGACCTGGGCGGGATCGGCGCCGTCGACCGTGATCAGCAGCATCGCGCCGCACGCCTCCCAGGGAAGCGACTCGTTCAGATATCGGCACGACGCTTCGATGCTGGTGCGGTCCATGAATTCTATCGCTGTGGGTATAATGCCTCCCTCGGCGACGATCTTCGGGACGACGGCGATCGCTTCCGCGGGCGTTTTGAACAGGACCAGCAGGTCGGTGCTCGCCTTCGGCAGGGGCATCAGTTTCAGCGTGATCTCGGTGAACACGGCCAGCGTCCCTTCCGAGCCGACCATCAGCGGGATCAGGTTGTAGCCGGTCACGTCCTTGACGAGTTTGCCGCCCAGCTTCACGATCTCGCCGGCCGGCGTCACGATCTCCAGGCCAAGCACGTACCGGCCGGTCACCCCGTATTTCACGGCTTTGCCGCCGCCGGCGTTCTCGGCGACGTTGCCGCCGATGCAGCAGGTTTCGAGGCTCATCGGATACCCCGCGTAGAAGAGGCCGGCGTCGCGCACCCGGGCGTTGATCTCGTTGGTGACGACGCCCGGCTGGACCGTGATCGTGAGGTTCGCGGCGTCGAACTCGACGATGCGGTTCATGCGCTCGAACGTCATCACGATCCCGCCGAACAGCGGGACGGCCCCGCCGGAAAGGCCGCTGCCGGCCCCCCTGGGCGTGACGGGAATTCGCTCCCGGCTCGCGAGTTTCATCACGGCCGCCACCTCCGCCGTCGATGCCGGTTTCACCACTGCTTCCGGCAGATGGGGCTTCGCGTCGCCGCACTCGGCCGCCTCATCGCGGGCATACGCCTCGAGCCGCTCGGGATCGCCCCAGATGACGTTCTCCGCCCCAAGCATCGTTCTCAGTTCTTCGACGTGGGCCGGGGCTAACGATATATATCTATGCGTATTCATTTCTTTTCCTCCGCCGACGCCCCCGGCAGGGCCTCGATGATGGCGGGCACGGCCTCGAACAGGTCCCCCACGATGCCGAAATCGGCGAATCGAAAGATCCAGGCATCCGGGTCGGCGTTCACGGCGACGATCGTGCCGGCCGTCTGCATGCCGGCGATATGTTGTATAGCGCCTGATACACCAAGTCCGACGTAAAGTGCGGGAGCGACCGTTTTCCCGGAAAGACCGATCTGATGGGGATACGAGAGCCAGCCTCGGTCCACGGCGTCGCGCGTGCCGCCGATCGCCGCGCCCAGCCGTTCCGCGAGACGCCTGGCGGGGGCGATGCCCTCGGCCTTCCGCACGCCGCGGCCAACGCAGACGATCCGATCGGCCTCCGCGATATCATGCGACTCCTCGCGGGGAATGAAGCCGGTTCTGCGCACCCGGGACGCCAGGGTTTCGGGCTTCGGTGTCCGGCGCTCGATCGTCCCCGTTCTGCCCGGCACCCGGGGCGCCGGCGCCGTGCTGCGCGGCCGGACCGTGGCCATCTGCGGCCGGTGCGACGGGGTTTTAATCGTGGCCATGACGTTTCCGCCGATCGCGGGCCGGGTCTGGAGCAGCAGTCCCGTCTGCGGGTCGATCTCGAGACCGGTGCAGTCGGCCGTGAGACCGGTATTGGCCTTGATCGCCAGATACGGCATGAGGGTCCGGCCCGTCGTCGTTGCGGCCGCGATGAAGATTTCCGGATCGCGCTCCCCGGCCAGTTCCATCAGGCAGGCGGTGTACCGTTCGCAGTCGAAGTGGGCCAATTCGGGCGCCTCGATCGCCACGACGAGGTCAGCCCCCCGCTCTCCAAGCTCGGCCATGTCCCCTTCGCCAACGGCGTCGCCGCACAGGACGACGGACAGCAGGGCTCCGCACGCGTCGGCGAGGGCTCGCCCGCGGGTGAGAAGTTCGTGCGTGACCGGAAGGACCCGTCCGTCGCGCTGCTCTCCGAGAACCCATACTTCACGGTTGTTTCGTGCGTTCATTTCACGTGTTCTCCGATGGTCCGGGCTCAGACGAGGTGTCTGTCGCGCAGGAAAGCGGCCAACCGGGCCGCCGCGACGCGCATCGAGGCTGCATCGGGAGCGGCGATCTTCTCGCACGTGCGCGACACGCGCGGCCTGGCGAGCGAAACCACCCGCGTCGGCGAACCCGCGAGACCGAGGCATTCCGGCGGCAGATCGAGTTCGTCGCGGCCCCAGCAGGGAATTTCGGCCGCCCGCGCGCGCTGTTTTCCCCGCAGCGTCGGAAGTCGGGGCGCGGCAATCTCCTTGACGACGGTGACGACGCCTGGAAGGCGCATCTCGAGCAGCTCGTATCCGTCCTCGGTCAGGCGCCTGAGCCGGCAGCAACCGACGCCGGCGGCGTCTCCGCCTTCGTCGATGGCCGACACGTATGTCACGACGGGCAGATCGAGCCAGGAGGCAAGCGCCGGCCCCGTCTGGCCGGTGTCCCCGTCGACCGCCCGCTCCCCGCAGAGAATCAGGGTTTGCTCGTCGAAACCGAGTCGCCGAAGGGCCGCCGCGAGCACACGGCTCGTCGCCCAGGTGTCGGCGCCGGCAAAGGCCTTGTCGCTGAGCAGAACGGCCCCGTCGGCACCCATGGCGATCGCCTCCCGGAGGGCCGTCACGGCTTTGGGCGGCCCCATGGTGAGGACGACGACCTCGCCGCCGTGCCGTTCCCTGAGCCTGAACGCCGCTTCCAGCGCATAGAGGTCGAGAGGGTTGATGATCGCCTCGACGCCGTCGCGAATCATCGTTCCGGTTTTTTCATCCATCTTCACCGAGTTCGTCTCGGGCACCTGCTTGATCGGGACGATGCAGCGCATCCGTTCCTCCCTGTCTTCGAAAATATCCAGCCATCGGGCAACCATATCATGGGCGACCGCCTCGTACAAGGCACGTGAGTTCGTCTTCGGCCGGGTCCGGCGCGCATGAAGAGGATTTCAGCCGGCGGAGGGCATCACGGTCGGAGACACGCGGGTCGCCCCGCTCGTGGACGGGGCATCACGCCCCGGTCTTCACAGCATGTAATCGTTTTCGATCTCGACCATCAGCTCCGTGCCAGCCGGGATGTCGATGTGGTGCCCCTTGACGAACGCCCCGCCGACCACGCCGATCGGGCCGAGGATGATGTAGCCGGCCGCGGACGCGCCGGCGGCGAGCCCCATCGACTGGTTCGCCTTGATGGAGCGCTCGCCGAGCACGATCGGGATCTGCGTTCCGCGGACGCTCGTGACGAACAGGTAGCGGATCTTGATGCTCCCGTTTCGGCCGAATCTCCCCGGGCCGCGCACCTTCTCGAGCTGGGCCTGGGCCTCGGCGCCCTTTTTGATCACGACTCGCTTCCCGATCTGGATGGCATCGACGACGCTGAGCTTGACCATCTCTCCGGTTTTGTTCGTACGCGTCGACAGGTTTTTTTCGAGCTTGAGCCGCACGAGGGTTCCCTTCGGGATCAGGGTGTCAGCGATGATCCGGGAAGGAAGCAGGAACAGGCACATCATGATCACCAGGCAACATACGTTCTTCATGGCAACTCCAATGTATATTTATTCATATCGTTCAACCGATTCCGTGTATGTTCGGTCCGAACCGGTGGTTCACCCGGAGCTTGCGAGGGTTTCGCGAATCTTGCCCGCGAGATCGCCAATCTCGAAAGGCTTCTGAATGAACATCGTCCCAGGCTCGAGCACGCCATGGTTGCCGATGACATCAGCCGTATATCCAGACATATACAATATCTTCAGGGGCTTTTCCAGCTCTTCACGGATGCGCTCGCCCACCTGTTTTCCGGTCATATCCGGCAATATCACATCCATCAGTACCATGTCGATCTTCCCGCCCTCCCGACGGGCGACCGCGATCGCCTCGGCACCGCTGGAGACGGCAAAGGTCCGGTATCCGAGCTCCTCGAGCATGGTGAGCGTCAGGTTCCTCACCATGTCCTGGTCCTCGACGATCAGGATCGTCTCGTTTCCGCCGACGGTTTTCGGCCTGTCTTCCGCCGCCGGATGCGCCGCTTCGGGAGACACCTGCGCGGCCGGGAAAAAGATCTCGACGACCGTTCCCTTGCCGACCTCGCTGGTAACGGCGATACAGCCGGAATGCTGCTGGACGATCCCGTGGACGATCGCCAGACCGAGACCCGTTCCCTTGCCCGAGCCGTGGCCGTGGGTCGTGAAAAACGGTTCGAACATCCGGCCGATCTCTTCCGGCGTCATCCCCACGCCGGTATCCCGGACCGTGAACACGACGTGCAGTCCGTCGGAAATGTCCGGATGCGCCTCGAGAAACACCTTGTCGGGCTTTTCGAAACGCGTCTCGAAAATGAGGTCGCCGCCGTTCGGCATCGCGTCCTGAGAGTTCAGGGCCAGGTTCAGCACGACCTGTTCGATCTGGCCGGAATCGCCCATGATGCCGGCGGCCTCGGGTGTGAACCGGCATTCGACCCGGATGTCCTCCCGCAGCGTCCGATGGAGCATCGGCATGAAATCCCGGATGACCGAGTTGAGATCGAGGTACCGGAAGCACATCACCTGTTTGCGGGCGAAGGCCAGCAACTGAGAGATCAGCGCCCGGCAGCGATTTCCCGCCGTGCTGATATGGTCGACCATCGGCCGGAGCCGGTCGGAAGCCGGAATCATCTGTTTCATGATCTGCGCGTAGCCCAGGACGGGCGTCAGCATGTTGTTGAAATCGTGAGCGACGCCCCCGGCAAGCCTTCCGACGGATTCGAGCTTCTGTGCCTGGCGGAGCTGCTCCTCGACGTGGCGAAGCTTCTCGTCGGCCTCCTTGCGCGCCGAGATGTCGCGGACCGTGGCGATAACGCAGGGCTCGCCGGACAGCACGACCCGCCGGAGGGCTACTTCCGTCCAGAACACACGACCGGTCAAGTCGCGGCTTCGCCATTCGAACACCGGCGACTCCCCCGCCAGGGCACGCTCGATCCAGCGGCGGCCGTCTTCGAGCGTGTAGGGCGGTTCACCGCTGCTGGTGATCTCGAGACTCATCTCGAGCGCCTGGCTCCTGGTGCATTGAAACATCTCGCACATCCGGTCGTTCACCCGGATGATGGCGCCATGCGAATCATGGACGAAGATGGCGTCGCTCACCCCGTTGAAAAGCACCTCGAGCATCTGCTCGTTCTCAGCGATCTGCCGAACCATCACATTCGCGCTGTCGGCGAGGTTCCGGAGTTCATCATAGCTCCCGCTCTCCACATCCTTCCACGCGTTCCCCTTGCTGATGCTGGAGATCGAGCTGATCAGCTCGTTCACGGGGCCGGCGAAACGCCTGCCACCCCATGCGCCCAGAACGGCGGCAATCAGCGCGGAAATGACGATGAACGAGGTCAGGAACAGGGTGTAATCCGCGCGCGCCGAATCAATGCCAGCCAAAACGGGCTGAAGAGCCGAAAGCGCCTCCTCGATCGGAAGCACAAGTCCGATGCTCCAGCCCGCCTGGCCGATCGGGCAGTAGGCAACGATCTTTTTTCCGCCGGGAAATTCGATCGTTTCGACCCCCGTTTTCTGCGCGACCATCTGCACGTACAGATGTCGCAGCGATACGGGACATCCGTCGGCGATGGTATCCTGGAGAGCCCGTTCGAGGCGGTCGTTCCAGGATTGGGCGCCGTACGGCCTGCAGGATTCCCTGAGAGCCTCCTTCAGCAGAGGGGTGCAGGCCAGCTCGTCGATTCCCGCTTCGGGCAGGGCCAGGGGGGCGCCGGTCGAGGAGATCATGAATGCATACCCATTCCTGCCGATATGCAATTCTCTCAGCCATTCGACAAGATTCTGGATCGTGACGTCGACGCCGAGCGTTCCGAGGAACCTGTCGCCGCAATACAACGGCGTGACGCAGCTGATCATCCAGATTTTCTTGATTTCGTCCAGATACGGCTGCATCCATCGGACTTCCCGGCTCGGATTCCTGCCGGGCGTGAACAGGGTCAGATACTCTTCATTCGTCTCATCCAGATCCGCAAGATCCGGGTTTGATGCAATTCCGGATGTATACTCGTCAGGGCAGGTGCTGACGATGCCCGTAGTCGAAACAACCCACACCAGATCGCAGGAGTCGCGGTGTTTTTCGAGAACGGCGAGCTGCCAGGGCATCAGCCTGGCCATGCAGTTCAGAATTCCCGTGGCCTCGGCCCGAAACGCGGGATCTTCCCGAACCCGCTTGGTCAGGGTTCGTCGTACCCAGAGAACGCCGTCGTATCCCAGTCCGTCCCAGTTTCCGTATGCACCGTTTTCCGGATGAACGTATCCGTAGGCCGGCAGTCCGGCGGTATCGCGTTCCCGATACGCAGACTGAACGAGCGACTCGTAGACGCCTGCGGAGCCACAACAGAATCGTTCATACCGGTTGCGCAGCATGACCACGTCCCGGTGATACTCGGCAAGGAAATCCCGCACGATCTGCGCTTTGTCCTGAACGAGCTGGGCAAGCCGGGTCTTTTCGGACTCGATCGCATTGTCTCTGCTCGAAACGACGGCCCGCTCGCCGAGCCGTTCGATGAGGTACGTGCCGGCATACCCGATCGTCAGCAACGGCAGAAGGGACGCCAGGACGAACAGGAGTGACAGCTTCGGAGCGATCCTCATCCGGTCTTTTTCATCTTCTGGTCAGGAACCTCTCACGGGGAACGTGCGCGCCGATGCATCCGCACTTGTTTCATGGTACACTTTTTCCGACGGTCAGACAAGTTGTCATTCCCTCCTCCTTCCGTGAGGAACGCATGAAAGGTGTCCGATGAACGACCAGAAGCCCCCGGCGCCCCCGCCCGACGACATCTACCGGAAACTCAACGTCTTCCGCCCCGTCAGCGACCCGAACGCCCCGAAAAAGCACCCCTGCCCGGACTGTTTTTCCTGCCAATTCTGCTCGGACGACCGATGCGCGATCTGCCTCGCCGGCCAGAAGAGGCGCTGCTGCGGCGCGTGCCCCTCCGGCGCGGCCGGAGAGCCGGCGCCGCCCGCGAAAGAAGAACCGAAATGACGTATTTCCACGCCCTGTTCGAAACGCCGCTCGGCAGATGCGCCGTCGCCTGGAGCAGTCGGGGCGTCCGGGCGCTCCAACTGCCCGACGAGACGGACGCAAAAACCCTGGCCGGACTCCGGAAGCGAGTTCCTTCGTCGACGGAGCGCCTGCCGTCGAAGGACGCGAAACGGGCCATCGAGTTCGTCTCCGGACTTCTGTCGGGCAGCACACGGTCTGTCCCGTTTCCGAGGCTCGACCTCGAAGGCCTTCCCGAATATAATATCAATGTTTATAATTCACTCCGTTCCGTGCAGGCCGGTTCGACCGTCAGTTACGGGGAACTGGCGTCGCGCACGGGAAAACCCGGTGCCGCCCGCGCGGTCGGCCGGATCGTCGGCCTCAACCCGATCCCGCTGCTGATCCCGTGCCACCGGGTCATCGGCGCCGACGGCCGCCTCCACGGTTTTTCGGCGCCGGGCGGCGTCGCCACGAAGCGACGGATTCTCGACCTCGAGGGCACGCCGCTTCCCACGACCTCCCTCGCATCCGCCAGCCAACCCCGGATCGACACCGTCGCGGCGGTCCGCTTTCTGAAATCCCGCGATCCGATCTTGAAAACGCTGATCGAACGCACCGGACCGTGCGGGCTCGCCGTCGACGGCATGAAGAGCCTCTTCGAGACGCTTCTCGAGGCGATCGTGTATCAGCAACTCACAGGCAAGGCCGCCGCCACGATCTTCGGCAGGGTGACCGAACTGTTCAGGCCGAAGAGAGTTGTCGAGCCCCTCGACATCCTTCGCGCATCCGACGAGGAACTGCGCAGCGCCGGCCTGTCGGGGCCGAAGATCGCCGCTATCCGGGATCTCGCGGACAAGACGGCCGCCGGCGAACTCCCCTCCGTCGCCGAGCTTCGAAGGCTCGACGACGAGGCGATCGTCGAACGGTTGACGCAGGTGCGCGGCATCGGACGATGGACCGTGGAGATGCTCCTCATCTTCGGTCTCGGAAGACCCGACGTTCTCTCGACGGGCGATTACGGGCTCCGCAAGGGTTACGCCGTGCTGTACAACGGAGGAACGCTCCCCTCCCCGCGCGAGCTCGCCGCCGCCGGCGAGCGCTGGAAGCCTTGGCGGAGCGTCGCGAGCTGGTATCTCTGGCGCGCGGCGGAAGGCGTCCGCCTGCCCGGCGACAAAAGCTGTTGATCGAGATCCGCCTCGAAAGCGGCGAAACCGGAATCTTGACCCGATCGATGATTGCGTGTATGTTTTGCGTGGGCACTCCGGGTGACCGGGTTCATGCACCGCATACATCGAACGGAAGAGTCACGACATGGAAAGCACCGCTCACCTCGAATTTCATTCAGAAAAAGCAACATCCGTTTCCGTCGCGGGAGATTTCAACGACTGGTGCGGTTCGTCGCGCGGCGCCTTCGATCCGTCGCTCGGGAAGATGACCCTCGCGGGGGACTACGTCTGGACGTTCCCGCTGAAAGGCGTCAGTGCCGGCTCCCATCAGTTCAAGTTCGTGATCGACGGCGAGTGGGAGTCCGGTCCGAACCGGTCTTTCTTCCTCGACGAGCACGGGCGTCTGGTCGACCCCACCGGCGGCATTCTATCCGTCGTTCTCGAGAGCCAGACGACGATCCGCGTGAGGTTCAACTACCTTACGAAGCTCCCGAAGTTTCTCGAGCAGTTGTCATTCTATATCAAACCGCATGGAACGCTTCTCAGCATCGACCGACATCCGGCACGGCACGGCGAAGGCGAGATCCTCGACCTCCACTGCCGCGACCTGGACATCACATCGAACATGCACCTCGACGTCAAGGGACTCGGCGAAAAGACCGTGACCCGGCCGATCCTTCCCGACGGGATGTTTCTGAAAACCTTCATTTCCCAGAAACCGCTCGGCGCCGTCGTCGAGGGAACCGACACGGTCTTCAGGCTGTTCGCGCCGCGGGCGAAGAGCGTCCGGCTCCACCTCGCAGGCGATCCTGCCATGCACCGGCAGATCGCCTCGCAGAAAGGCGTCAGAGACGCCGACGGCGTCTGGGAAATGCGCGTGCCCGGCACCCATTGGGGCTGTTTTTACGGGTTCCACGTCGATGGGCCGCACGGCGAGGGCGAGGGGTTCGACGCGAAAAAACTCTGGCCCGACCCGTACTGCCACGCTTCCGTCCATCACAATGGGCCGTCGATCCTCATCGAGCCCGGCGCGACCGGCGGCGGGTTCGGAGGGTGGACCGACCAGGAGTTCAAGACCCCGGCCAAATCCGACCTGGTCATCTGGGAAGCGTCGATCCGCGACTTGACGAGCCACGAGACCTCGAACGTCGAAAAGGAACTCCGGGGCAAGTATCTCGGTCTGGCGTCGACGCCAGGGCGCGGCTCCGGCATCGACCACATGAAAAAGCTCGGGGTGAATGCCGTCGAGTTCCTCCCGGTGTATGAATTCGACGACGATCCTCCCGGGAGCTACCACTGGGGATACATGCCCTCCCTGTTTTTCGCGCCCGAAACGAGCTACGCCCGCTCTCCGCACGGCTCGCAGGTTCACGAGTTCAAAGCCCTCGTCGACATGCTGCACCGGCACGGGATCGCCGTCCTGCTCGACGTGGTCTACAACCACACCGGCGCCCCCCAGGTGCTGATGGGAATCGATCGCAAGTATTTCTACCGCCACGACGGCAATCTGACTCTTCTCAATTTCAGCGGTTGCGGCAACGATTTCAAGAGCGAGAACCCCATGGCCCGCCGCATCATTCTCGACAGTCTCGAACACTGGATTCGCGAGTATCACATCGACGGCTTCCGATTTGACCTCGCCGAACTGCTCGACCATGAAACCCTCGTCGAGATCGAAAAGCGCCTCACCTCGATCAAGCCCGACGTCATCCTGATCTCCGAGCCCTGGAGTTTCAGAGGCTCGAACAAGGGCCAGCTGAAAAACACGGGATGGTCCAACTGGAACGACGATTTCCGCAACCGCGTGAAGGAAGCCGCGCACGGCCGGGGAAGCAGCGACGCGCTCTTCCAGGTGCTGCGCGGCTCGATCGACCTGTGGGCGGCATCCCCCTGGGAATCCGTGAACTACGTCGAGTCGCACGATGATTTCACCCTGACGGACCATCTCACGGAACGAAAGGACCGGGACGGCTCGCACCCCTCGGCGAATGATATAAGGCGAAATATATTTTGCGCGGCCGCCGTTCTGCTGTCTCCGGGTATTCCCATGCTGGCCCAGGGCCAGGAGATGCTCCGCAGCAAAAAGGGCAACGGCAACTCCTACAACGCGGGCGACGGCGTGAACGCCGTCGATTACGGCCTGCGCGAACGGCACCGCCAGGTCTTCGATTTCTACCGCGGTCTGATCGAGTTCAGGCGTTCGCCCGAGGGCCGGCTGCTGCGCGAAGCCGATGCAACCTCGTGCCGCGCCGTCGAGAAGGTGTACGGCTCCACGCCGCTCTCCATCGGCTTGATCTGGCGCGATGCGACGAAACCCAGGGAAACCCTTATCGTTCTGTACAACGGCGACCAGCACCTCAAAGCCAAGTTCACGCTGAAGCTCCAGGCCGGATCTTGGGTGCGGCTCGTCGGAGACGGCAAGGTGTTTTCACGCACATCGTTCGATCGCCGCGAGATGGCCGTCTCGCACGCCGACGTCGAAAACGGCGTGACGTTGGAAATCCCTGCGATCGGCGTCGAAGTCTGGTCGTTTGCCGGCCGCAAGCATTGACGGCCTGACGCACGTCCCTGGCGTTGCATTGGGCCTCCGCTCGGCTCAGGAAGTCTTTTCTTTTCTGCCGCTGGAAGAACGCTCCAGTTTTGCGTACCATTGAATCGGTTTTTTCCTCCATTTCGCTTTCCGAGGGGTCTTCGATGAATCTATGCTCCCGAACGACGATCGCCGCCGCCCTCCTCGCCGTCATGCTCGCATCTCATGGAATTGGGGAGGCGGCGCCGAGAACCGATGTCTCCCGTCAGCCGATCAACGTCGCCTTTGGCCCCTCCACGCCCGAGGCGGAAGGCCTCGATGACGCATTCATCTCGTTCGTGGACGCCGCCGAGTCGACGCTCGACATGGCCTTCTACGAAATCCGACTCGACAACATCGTCGATGCGCTGATCCGCGCTCACAAACGCGGGGTCGCCATCCGCCTCGTCGTCGACAATGACAACTACCTGTTCCGCCAGGCTCCGGTCGAGGAGGGTGACGAGGAAGCCGACCCGGCGGGAAACGAAGAACAGATTCTGCATTCCGGGTCGCGCGCGGCTGCCGTTTCCCCGAAACTGAACCCCTTCATCCAGCGCCTCGTCGACGCGGGCATCCAGGTGCATGACGACGAAAACCGCGCCGCCCTCATGCACAACAAATTCGCCGTTCGCGACGGCCGATGGGTCTGGACCGGCAGCTACAACCTGACGGATACCTGCAGCTATAGAAACGTGAACAATGCCGTCTGGATCGACTCGCCCGAATTGGCGGAAGTCTACACGGCCGAGCTCGAGGAAATGTACGAGAAGCACCAGTTCGGCATCTCCTCGCCGAGGCTCGCCTCACGACGCGAGATCAAGGTCGGAACGGCTCGTCTCGAGCCTCTCTTCGCCCCCGAAGACAACCCGAACGCGAGGATCATCGAACTGCTCTCGGCCGCCCGCAAGGAGATCTATTTCATGCAGTTCGCCTTCACGGCGGACGATCTCGGCGACGTCCTCGTCACGAAGCACAAGGAGAAGCTCCGGATCAGCGGCATCTTCGACCGGATTCTCTATCGCAGCACGGGCCCGTTCGGCGAGTTCGCACGTCTGACCGAGGCGGGAATTCCGGTCGTCATCCACGGCGGATCGGGGAAATTCCACAACAAACTGTTCATCATCGACCCGACAGGGGAAGACCCCGTCGTCGTGCTGGGCTCGGAAAACGCGTCATCGAACGGAAACCGCACGAATGACGAAAACGTCCTGATCATCCATTCGGCCGAGATCGCCCGCCTCTACCTCGACGAGTTCCGGAAACAGTTCGGAAAAACCAGCACCGTTTCGGCGGAACTCAGCGTCGGCGAGTTTCCATTCGCCGGAACGACGGTCGGCAACGCGGATCTGCTGGTATTCGCAAACGGGCAGAACGTCAGCGACCTGCGCATCGAGTTCCCTGCGCGATGGAGTCTCGCAAGCCAGAGCTCTTCAGATATCGGCATCTATAGAAACGGCGTCGAGACGACGGCCCGTGAAACGATGAACGTCGATTCGCGGCGCCTCCTCCTCCAACGCGCCGCTCTCGAGGGCAGCGGGCCGAACTCCTGGCTCATGGTCCGGTTTCACAACGTCAACCTGCCGCTCAAGCCGGGCAGTTACGCCATCCCGTGCTCGGTCCGAAGTTCGGGAGGAGAGTTCGTTCCGCTGACGACGCAGCCGACGATTCAAGTCGTCGACGGTCAGAAGCCGTCCGACCTGGCAACCGTCATGGCATACATCAAACGGCTGAATCTGCGACTCGATCAAAGCGGTCCCAAGCTTTCGCCCGACGAGCGCACGCGTCAGCTCGAACGCCTGGCGAACCTGAACGGAAAGCTGTACCAACTGGTCGTCAAAGCCGCTCGAAACGGCGATCTGGACCGGACCGACGCGGGAGTTGCCTTCACGGAAAAGATGAATCCCGAATGGACCAGATACGCCTGTTCGGTCACGGGGGATATGCGAAGCCTGATCGAGGCGCTGAAGTATCAAGCCGTCCACGGGACGGACACGGAGCGGGCAAAAAGCCTCCTGGCCCGCCTGGAAACCTCGCTGAAAAAAGCCCATCCCTGAGGGCCGCCGGGAGACACGATTCCCCTCCGCGTTCGCGAAACGGCGCCCGGCAGTTCCGGGTATCCAGCGTCTGCCGGGCGAGTCGAACGGATCAGCCTTTGTGACAGGTGTCGAACTCGGGGCAGCGTCCCTCGCGGGTCTCGCACTCGAGCATTCCCTCGCTCTTGCCCTTGCAGACGGCTTTCATGCCGGTCATGCGGCGCGCGTGCCGGTTCAGTTCGATTTTCTCTTTCCGAAGTTCCGCAACCTGTTCGTCTGTTAGCTGTCGCTGAGGTGCCATCGTCATACGGCGTATCCTGCCTCCGTGGAATCTGCCCGGCCGTCCGGCCGGGAACGACAGGATACCTGCCCCGCTCCGCTTTGGCAAGCCGCCGGGGAAATTCGGGACGAACGTCTTGACTCGCACCGCGGGGGGATGATAGGTTCATCCGGTTATACAAGAGAAACAACGAAACTCGACGTTTCAAGGAAAGGAACGAAGCCGGCCCTGCCGGGGCACGGCGTATTGAGAGAGATGAACTGCCGCCGCCTCGCGCAATTCCGGGTCATTCCGCGTATCGTCTCGCCGCACGCCGGCCGGCGCCGAGGCCTCTGAACACGTCTCAGAACGGCCCTGCGCCATGCACGGGCCGCTTTTTCCGCGCTCAAGAACCTTTGTTTACATCACCAACAGGGAGATACCATGGACACCGATAAAGATCCGAAGGAAAATCAGATCACGATCACGCTCAAAGACGGTTCGACCCACGTCATCGAGAAAGGGACGCCCCTTCTGGAAATAGCGAAGACGATCACGACCGAGCCGCATCTTCCGCTCCTCTGCGCGAGAGTCGACAACGACATCCGCGGCCTGGATTACGCGCCGACGATGGACTGCAGGGTGGAGTTTCTCGACTACCGCTCGAGCGCCGGCCAGGAGTGTTACAGGCGAAGCATCTCCTTCGTCCTCGCGCGCGCCGTGCTCGAGATGTACCGGAACGCCCGTCTGGTCATCGGCCACTCGATCGGAAACGCGTTCTATTACGACTTCTATACCGACGTCCCCGTCTCCGAGATGATTCTCGGCTTCATCAAGGACCGCATGACGGCGATCATCGGCAAGAACGAAGTGTTCGAAAAACGCACGCTGAGCCGCGCCGAAGCCTCGGCGATGTTCAAGAAGGAAGGATATCCCGAAAAGGCGCGCCTCGTCCAGAACATCAACAACGACGACATCGGCGTCGTATCGTGCTGGAAATATATCGACCTCGATCTCGGCCCGATGGTCCCCTCGACCGGCTACCTGAACGTCTTCGAACTGAAGCAGTATGCGAACGGCTTCGTTCTGCTGTTCCCCGATGCGAAGGACCCGACGAAACCGTCGGGCATCGCCGATCAGCCCAAGATTTTCCAGGTGTATCGCGAGAGCAAGGAGTGGGGCAAGATCCTCGAGGCGAACAACGTCGGCCGCCTCAACCACATGATCCAGACCGGCCAGGTGTCCGACTTCATCAAGGTCGCCGAGGCCCTTCACGAGAAGAAGATCGGCATCATCGGCGACGAGATCATCCGACGCAAGACGGCCCGCATGGTGCTGATCGCCGGCCCCTCCAGCTCAGGCAAGACGACCTTCAGCAAGCGTCTCTGCATCCAGCTGCGCGTCAACGGCCTGCGCCCGATCGCCCTTTCCCTCGACAACTACTTCCTCAACCGCGACCAGACCCCGCGCGACGAGAGCGGCGACTACGACTTCGAAGACATCCACGCCCTCGACCTCGACCTGATCCACGAACACCTCGCCGCCGTCCTCCAGGGCCGCGAGATCCAGATCCCGAAATACGACTTCGCCACGGGAATGCGCCGCAAGGAAACAACGCCCCTGCGCATCAACGAAGACCAGATCCTCATCATCGAGGGGATCCACGGCTTGAACGACGAGCTGACCTCGACGGTCCCGGCTTCCGCGAAGTTCAAGATCTACATCTCCGCCCTGACCCAACTCGTCATCGACGACTACAACCGCATTTCGACGACGGACACCCGCCTGATCAGGCGCACCGTGCGCGACCAGAAATATCGCAGCTATGCCGCGGCCGACACCATCCAGCGCTGGCCGTCCGTCCGGCGCGGCGAGGAGCGCAACATCTTTCCCTTCCAGGAAAAGGCCGACATGGTGTTCAACTCCGCCATCCCCTACGAGCTGTGCGTGCTGAAGACCATCGCCGAACCGCTGTATGCCGACATCCAGCCCGACAACCCGTCATACAGCGAAGCGCGCCGCATTCTGCGCCTCCTCTCCCTGTTCAAGCCTCTCGACCCGAAGGAAGTGCCCCCGACCTCGATTCTGCGCGAGTTCGTCGGCGGCAGCTCGTTCCACTACTGATGACCGGCGCCCCTCACGGGGCTGCCCTTCTGAAGCGGCGGCTGGAAGCGATACTGGCCGGGCACCCCTCAATCGAGCGGGCCGCCCTCGATCCCGTATCGTTTCCCCGCCGCTTCCTCGTCTCCGGCGGATCCCGGCAGGAAATCGAGATCGTCGGCCTTCTCTCCGCAATGCTGGCATACGGGAAACTGGAGGTGTTCACCCGCGTGACGGAAGAGATTCTCCGCCGGGCCGACCAAAGGCTGCTGGAAGTCGCGTGCAAGAAGCGGAAACTGCGCGGCGGATGGCCGGGGTATCGGCTCAGCACGGGAAATGAAATCTCGCGTCTGGTTCACGCCGGGGGCACGGTCATAGCGCTGCGCGGCGGCCTGTTCGAAAGCTTTCTGATCGGGTGGCGGGCGAAACATTCGTTGAAAGACGGTCTGATCGCCCTCCACACCGACCTCGCGAACGCCGCCGCCGACGACGGGAACGGCCCGACGACACGCGGCCTTGCCCACCTCCTCCCCGATCCCGCCAAAGGCGGAGCGGTCAAACGCTGGATGATGTTCACCCGCTGGATGGTTCGCCCGGACGACGGCGTCGATCTGGGATTGTGGCCGCAAATCCCCTCGTCGGCGCTTCTGATGCCTCTCGACCGGCACATCAGCAGGATCGCCAGAAACCTCGGTTTCACGCGCCGAGCCACGGACGACTGGAAGACGGCCGAGGAGGTCACGGCCGCCCTGCGGCGTCTTTCGCCGGAAGACCCGGTCAGATACGATTTCGCCCTCTGCCATCTCGGCATTTCCGGGGACTGCACCCACGGAAGAAACGCCGAAATCTGCGCCGCCTGCGGACTCCGCGACGTCTGCACCGCCGGCAGGGGCTGAACCCTGGCTCCGGGAAAGCGCCTGCCGCCGGCCCTTCGCCGCCGGGCGAAACGGAGTGCGCTTCAGTCTCCGGCCGGCGTTGTCGCAGAGGCAGGCTCGCCCGCTCCGGAAGGAGCATCATATATGTCATTCACTATATATTCAAGCATATCCGCATCGGGATACAGGATGGTTGCGACGCCGAGAAAGGTCCGGCGGATCTCCCCATACCGGGGCCCGTTCCGGGCCAGTGCGACGCCGAAATTGAACGCCCCCTCGTACAGTTCGTATTCCTGCAGAAATCGCGGGTGGAGAAGAATCCGTTTCACGCGCACGGTGTAGTGGGGGTGCGGAAGCCAGATCAGATCTGGCTTCGCGGCCATCACCCGGTCGGCGGAAAACTCCTCGAGGGCGTATTCGGGACTGTTGAGACCGCTCAGGTCGATGATTGGGACGTCGGGACTACCGGCACCGGCATAGCCGTGTTCGGTCGCGGCGATGGTGATGTCGCGGGGAAGGCGCTGCAAAAGAGATGAAAAACCCACGATATTCTGCCAGAAATCCAGTTGCTCGAGGGGCCTGGAAGCGCTCGTGACAACCCTCGCGGGAGGAAGCCCTTCGTCACGAAGATACCGATCGGCGAACGATTCCGGCAAGGCGGGACTCTGAAAGCCCGCAAATATCACACAGGCGGCGGCAAAGCGTGCGGCGTTTCGCCTCCATGGCCGCCATCCGCCTTTTTCCATGAGAAATCGGTCGAGAACGAGCAGCGAACCGATCATCAGGTAAGGAAGAAACGGACACTGATACCGCGCATCGAACCCCATCACGGGAATGAACGTGAAAAAGCAGGCAAACGTCGCCGCCATCGGGGCAAGGAAAGCGACCATCCACGCGAGAGACCGCCGTTCCACGCAGATGACCAGCGTGAAGAAGAACATCATGCCATTGGTGAGAAAATCCTGAAGATACGCGACATGATTCCAGTCACCCTTTCCCGTATATCCCGCGAGCGACGCGAAGGTTTTCGCGTGCGCGCCAAGCGGAAAGAACTGCCCGAAAAGCACGAATTTGAGACCGCCATCCAGGAGGCACAGCAGAGCGAACCCGGCGACGAACGCGGCAATCCAGCGGCGCATGGACTCGGGCCGGCGGGCGACGATGCTCAGCATCGGAAACAGAAGCGCGCAAACGGCATTTTCGGGCCGAACGGCAAGGGCTGCCCCGGCAGCCAAAACCACGACGGAAAGGGCTCCGACGCCGGGCTGCCGGCAGAAGGACAACACGGCACCGATCAGGATCACATGCGAAGCAAACGACAGGGTCGTGTCCATCCCCGTGACGGCGTTCATGGGGAAGATGTTGAGCACGAGAACCAGCGGAAACAGAAACGCTCCGACGAAGACAGGGTTCCGCAGAAGACTGTTTTCGACGTTCCGGACGCCGACGATCCAGAGTCCCAGTAGCGCCGCGAGGCCCACGCTCCACGAAAGCAGCAGCAGGATCGTTCCGGGCGGGAGCGGCAGGATCTTCAAGCCGGCAGCGACCAGGAGCATATACGGAAGGCTGGTTGCGCCGAATACCTGCGCCCCGTCGGGATTCCACGCGATGCCTTTTCCCTCGAGGAGATGAGCGGCATAGCGGACGAACATGTAGGCATCGTCGAACGTCGATTCGGGCATCGCGTCGTACAGTACCACCGCATAGCCGACGAAGGCCGCTGCTACGAGAAGGCTGCATGCCCACCCGGCCCATCGTGCCGGACCGCCATTCATCGTATCGTCGCTCATATCGGGCATCGTATCACGCGGCCGAGGTCAGGGCACGAGCAGGTCGTCGAACCTGGCGACGCCGGCCTGGCGGTACGGCTCGGCGACGTAGCCGTCCGGCGTCCTGCGCACCAGAAGAGGCTCGTGCCCGGGAAGGGCCCGGAGAAGAGCCTCGTTTGCCTCGTCGCCCCGGTCGATCGCGAGAACGACCTCCTGCGTGAGCGGGTCGACGGTGTTGAGCCGGGGAACTTCATACACGTTGATTCCATACCGTTCCGGACGGCGGAACCTGTTCATCTCTTGATATTGTTCGATATATTTCACGCACAGTTCCTTGGTCGGGGGGCTTATGCGGTCCAGAAAGCCTCTCAATCCGGCCGTATCGATGAAATCGGCGGAAAGGAGCGCCATGATCTCCTGCCCGGAAAAACGCCACTCGTTCTGCAGGTGACGCGCGAGATCGAGCCGCTGCCGCGTCGGACTGGAGACGAACAGAATGCGCGGCTTTCCCCGAAACCCGTCGACAAACCGGGAAAACGCCGGGTTGATGTGCCAGAATTCGCTTCCGAGAACCGCCCATGCCTGCGTCACGGTGAGCAAAACCGATGCGGCGACACCAGCCGCGAGGAGACGCCGGGACGCGTGAGCAAGTCCTTCATTCCAGAGCCGGGTCAGGAAGAGAGCGGCCGCAATTGTCGCCAGGGGCAGAAGAGAGAAGAAATATCTCGGACCGAAACAGAAATCCTGGTAATCGTAGACCGAGTATCCGAGAACGATGAACACGGCGTTGATCAGGAAGAATCGTTCGACGACGCCGGCCGCGCCCCGAGCCAAGGGCCGCAGCAGGCCGATTCCGGCGAGTGCGGCGATGATGCCGCCAGAAGCGAAAACACCCAGGCCGCACAGGTTGTCGGTGAGATTCGCGAAATGCCTGCCGAGTTCGAACTGCGCGAGGTCATGCATGACCGTTTGACCATGGCGGATGATATACAACGAATCGCCGGCGACCAGGGAGGTCAGCCGCATGTTCATCACCAGGACGACAGCCGAAAGAGCAAGCGCGACCAGCGCCCAGACCCCCCGCTTCATCCAGGACCCGACGAACAAGAACCAGGCCGCCAGCCACGCGAGATGCATGGCGACGGCGTCGACCCGCCTGGTCATCCATCCCAGGCCAAGCGCAAGGCCGCCCATGACGGCCGCCGTCCGGAGATGCCCGCGTTCAGCCGTATCGAGAGAAAACGCACCCGTGACGATCAGGAACAGCATGAACACATGGTTCATCAGGCCGGCCTGCATGAGCAGGGCAAACGGCGAAACGAGCCCGATGCAGAGAGCCGTCCGCGCCGTCTCCTCGCCGTGCGAACGTCTGAGAATCAGATACAGGAGCCAGAACGCCGCCACCCCGAGAGCCGGATTCAGCAGGCCCCCAGCCCCGATCCGTCGCGCCATGAACAGCAGATACGCGAACGCCGGCTGATACGTCGAAAACAGCGCCTTCCCGTTGTCTCCGATGCCGGCAGTCTGAAACGACGACCGGACGCTCGTCTCGGGGCCCGTCAACCGGCCTTTCTCGAGCAGTCTCGCATGCCATTCCTGAATGATCTCGTCCTGCACGTGAGGAACCCCGCCCATGGCGACGTGCCAGATGAGCATCGGAACGCACAGGCTGAAGAGCGACAGAGCGGCGAGCGTTCGCATGGATGGCCCAAGAGGCGGATGCCCTCCACGATCATCCGCTGTCGTGCCCGTTATAGCCGGCTCGAGGTCGATCAATCGAAACACGAGGTCGAGGGCAAGCAGGGTTCGAGCCCAATCCATCTCCCAGACGAGCCACCAGACGGGGTTGTCCGCGGTCAGGAAAACGTATCCGCTGTTGTCGTCCATGACGCGCTGCGGCAGAAGCGAGAACAGCAGGAACAGCCATACCGCCGGTCTCCCCCATGACGCCGACAGCCTGCCGCAGACCCTTCGAGCGACGGCGTTCAGCGAGTGGACCCACGACCATGCGGCCCAGGCCGCGATCGATGTCCCGACAAGAACCGGAAACCACCACGGATCGGGCAGAATCCCGGCCGGGCCCGTCTCGATCCATTCCCGAACCAGCCACGGATCGCGCTGGATGACCGCCGTGGCCAGATGGGCCAGAACGAGAAGCGCTCCACTCAGGAAGGCCATCCCGAAGCCCCCGGCGGTCGGCGTCATTCGTGTCTCTCCGGCAACGGCGGCACAGGGACGTCCGTCGGAAGTCCGCTTGGCGGAAGAGCCGGCCAGGGGTCGGGAAGCCCGCGGCTCCAGGGCATGCGATAGACGGCTTTCACGTTGCCGCCGCCGGTGATATTTTCCTCGACGGTGCGAATAAATATCGGGCGAAATATTTCAGGCCGGGACGCGATCTCGGGAAACCATCCGGGGAAGATGATGAGAAGATCGGGTTTGACACGTTCGAGAAAGAGATCTATGCGTCCCTGGCGGCGCCAGGAGTTGGTCTCGGGCGAGGCGAGCCCTTCCAGGTCGATGATTCGCTGCCCGCCGAAATACGCCATGCCGCCGATGTCGTTGAGGGCGACGGTCAGGCCTTTCGGCAGTTCGTTCAGCCATTTTCCGAGCGAGACGTGGATTCGTCGGATGATGTCGCACTCCCGGGCATGGTCCTCCGCAAGCTCGACCTGGCGGTCGAGAGCGAACACGAGCGAAAACAGCAGCGGCAGAACGATCCACCGGGACCGGCCGGTCGCGTTCCAAAACCGGTGAAAGCCCGCTATCCCGCAGAACGCCGCCATGAGTATCGTCTGCGGTATATATCTCCCATGATGGACCGTGTAATACATCGAGCCCGTCAGGATGCCGACCGATACGGCCAGCAGGGGAAGGGCAATCCAGGCCATGGCCATGCCGGCGGACAGGGCCGGCGGCGCCGACCGCCCGAATCCGGTTTTCCAGGCAAGGAAGGGCGCCGCGAGATAGAGAAGCCCGACGAACGGGCTTTCAAGCAGCAGGAACTCGACCCCGACCCGGAGATGATCGAGAACGCTTCCGGCGACCGCCCGCATCGCCTCCGCCGCGGGCATTTCGACGATCGCCCGGGGAAGGGCCCGGGGCGTCATCTTGGAGGTGAAGGTGTGCGGGAACGGCTGGCCGGCGATCTCCGCATGGAACAGGACGAACGGCACGACGCAGAGACCGGCGATGAGCAGCAATCGCCCCGCGAGCCGGAGGCGGCTCTCCCGCTCGTGCGCGAGAAAGATGAGCAGCGCGAGGCCGAGCAACAGGACGTTCTCCGGCCGGGCCAGGAAAGCCAGGCTCCAGCAGGCAATGGAGATCTCCCGGTCCCGGGGTCCCGGCGAATCGCCGCACGCCGACACCTGGTAGTCGAGCGCCCAGATCGCACAGGCCGCGCACAGGGCCACCTCCATGCCGGACAGAGCCCCCCATGCCAGGGGATACGAAAAAATCAGAAGCAGGCCGGCCACGGCGCGATCAGTATCATCATCTATGAATCGTTTGAGAAGGCGCATGGCCCCGATGATGGCGACGACCGCAAGCAGGACGCCGCTTCCCTTGACCGCGAAAACGACCGCACGCATGCCGAAACCGGCGACGGCACGATGGAGGACGGCCAGCCAGAGCGCCCAGCTGACGCTCGTCGAGGCGGCCACGGGCTCCCCGGGGTTGACGCCAAACCCCAGGCCGAACGCCAGGTTGCGGGCGAACGTCATGTGGATCCACGCGTCGTCGACGGGGAAGTTCCACGGGTCGCCGGTGACCTGCTGCTCGCGCACCAGCAGCAGCCCGGCGTTCGCCAGGAAGATCAGGATGACGAGGAGAACCGAGCGTCGGGAAGTCATGACGCGACAGGATATCACACCCCCCGCGCCCCTGAAACCGCCGCTTGTCGGCCGGCGGGAGCTCATAGTATGATGACCGCGCTGGACAGTCATTCTTGACCGGAGGATCCGATGCTCACGTTTTCCGACTTTTTCAAGCACCTGGAAGGGTTTCCCTGCCCCGAACTGTTCGAACAACACATCCGCGGGTTCGAAGACCTCACCTACGTCTGGGACATCCTGAAACGCATCCAGCAGGGATTCGTCGGAAAAATGGTCGAGCCGCAGATCCTGGGTATCGTCGAGGACGGTGCCTGGCTGAAGGGCGAGGATATCTTCATCGGCCGGAACACGAAAGTCCAGGCCGGCGCCATGATCATCGGCCCCGCCATCATCGGCAACAACGTCGAGATCCGTCACGGCGCGTATATCCGCGGCCATGTGATCATCGGCGACAATGCCGTCGTCGGCCATGCATCCGAACTGGGGAGGTCGATACTGTTGCCCGACGCCAAGGCGCCGCATTTCAACTACGTCGGCGACTCGATTCTCGGAAGCCACGTGAACCTCGGGGCCGGCACCAAGCTGTCGAATCTCAAGAACGACGGCACCGAGGTGAAGGTCATGGCCGCGGGCACCGGCTACAAGACCGGCATGCGGAAGTTCGGGGCCATCCTCGGCGACGGTTGCATGCTGGGCTGCAACAGCGTCACCAATCCCGGCACCGTCATGGCGCCCGGCTGCCGCGTCTATCCGAACGCGACAGTCTCCGGCTATACGGCGCCCTCCACCATCGTGAAGCTCCGCCAGACTCTGGCCACCTCGAGAGCCTCCTGACCGATGGCCGAGCAGAGCGACCGATGAGCGCGAACACGCCGCACCCCTCCGCCGATCAGCCCTGCGACTTTTTCTCCGAGGAAGAGACGAAACAACTGATCAGGGCGATCCAAGCCGCAGAACTGCGCACCTCCGGCGAGATCCGCATCCATATCGAAAGCGTCTGCGACGACCCCGTCGAGCGGGCGAAGCAGGTGTTCGACGAACTCGGCATGAACGACACCGAAGAACGAAACGGCGTCCTCTTCTATCTTGCGACGGACAGCCGACTCTTCGCCGTCCTCGGCGATGCGGGAATCGACGAGCGCGTCGACGCCGGCTTCTGGGAAGGAGTCCGCGACGCGGCCCTCGACCGCTTCCGCAAAGGCGAGTTTCTTGCGGGGCTGATCGACGGCGTACGCATCGCCGGCGAGTCGCTTGCGAAACACTTTCCGCGAAGATCCGACGACGTGAACGAACTGCCGGACGAGATCAGCTTCGGCAGATAGCCCGGCGGAAACTCAGTATTCGATGCCGGGGCGGGCCTTCGTTCCGCTGTCGAAGTAGTGCCTCACCTTCGTGACGCGAGAGATCAGGTCGACGCCGGCAAGCATCTCCTCGTTCGCGCACCGCCCTGTGAGAACCAGCTCCAGGCTTCCGCCCGACGCCTTCCGATCGGAAATCAGGGCCGTCAACTCCTCGGGCGTGATCAGGCCGAAGCTCGCCGCCGTGATGATCTCGTCGAGCACCAGGAGATCGAATTCTCCCGACGCGATCGCGGACCGGACGATCGCGAGACCCCGCCCGGCTTCCCTCCTGTCTTCCTCGGTGGTTCCGAAACGGAATCGCCCGTCCGGCTGCATCCGCTCGAGCCCGGTCACCCAATGGCGCACGCCGAGCCGTTCCAGCACGTTCAACTCGTGGTGCGAATACGTCTTGTTCCCCTTGTCGAAATAGATGATGCCGACCCGCATCCCCGCGCCGAGCGCTCGTATCAGCAGCCCGAGCGCGGCCGTCGACTTCCCCTTCCCATCACCGATGTATGCCTGAATCATGTCCGGTCTCCGGCAGAATAACGAATATTATACAATACACACAATACTCACAGACAAAAGGCGTCAGAAATCGAGGTTGAAGGCGTCGCCGAAGGGATCCGGCTCGGCGGTCGCCGTGGCCGCCGGAGCCTGTCCGGCGGCAGACGCATCGCCCTTTCCGTCGTCCGGGGCCGCCTTCCCGCCGGCCGTTTCGGCCGGCCGTGCGACAGGCTGAGCCGGGGTTGTCGCACCCGCTTTCGGCGGGTTCACGGGCGCTTTCGTCACGCCACCGGAACCGGAGACGGAAGAAGAGGTCTTCGCCGCACCTCCTCCGGAAGAGACCTTCGTGATGGCGGCCATTCCGGCCTGGCCGCCCCCCATATCGCGGATAGTCGCGAGAGGCATCCGTTCCGCCTCCCCCGCCGTCGCGTCTCCCCTGCGGACGACCTCGATGTCGCCCCGGAATTTCGGCAGCAGCGCCATCAGCCAGGGATTCCGCCAGCTGCCGGCCCCGGCGGCATCGGATCGCCGGAGATCCAGCTCCAGGATGTATCTCTGCCCGTTCCGCACCACGCGCACGGCCTTCACGACGTGAAACCCGCTCAGCGAGGGTCCGGATACCCAAAGAAACAGCATCCGGTTTTCGAAATCCACGTTGGGCATCGGCTCGCCGGAAGCGTGCTTCTCCCAGAAAATCTGCAACTCGGGGAGGCTCCTGACGAGGAAATAGTTCGGCCGCTCCCGGTATCCCGACTGGGTTCCGGTCCACTGGCTGAGAATGTCGATCTCGACCTCGCCCTTGAACGCCCCGGCTCCCGCCGATTCCGCCGCGGCGCATCGAGGCTGCAACGGGCCCCAGCCAGGGGGCGCCAGAAAAAGCCCGGCTACAAGAACGATATTTATATATGTTCCAGAATATGTACCGGCCGGCACCTTACTTCGCTCCGCCGTCGATCACGAGCCCCTGCTGCGTCGGAACGATCCCGAACCCGTTGAAAACGAGGATGTATTCGAGAATTTCGTACCACGGCCTGTCCTTCATCGAGCAGTAGAGGGCCGCCTTGCGCTGTCCACGCCACGAGATCGGAACCTTTGTCGAGCGGCTGATCGACTCGATGGCCCGAGAGATGTCCTTCCCGTCGCTGATGAGCGTTCCCTTCGCGGCCAGCGCCGGGAACCATTTCGTCAGCACTCGGCTGTCGTAGTTCTGGGTGCTCCTGAGAAACCGTTGCCAGCCCGCCCCGAGGATGTTCACCGGCGCCACGAAAATGACCCCGTCCTCCCCCCTGAAGCGGTGATGAGGCGTTACGACATGCTCGAGCATCGAGTTCATGTCGCGGGCGCGGCTCTGCGGAAAAGCGTCCGCCGAAGTCGTGCTGTGGCAGATGTAATCCTTTCCGTAGGCGAGCGCGATCATCCGGACAGCCTTCCACAGAGGAAGTGCGCCGCTCCAGATCACGTCCGAGCGGTCCTTCCGGGGGCGGAGCGGCAGGTTCGGCGAAACAGCGAAATACTGCCGCGCGGCGGGCCGATAGAGGATGACGCTGTCGTTCCGGATCGCGGTGACGCGCAGATCCCGACCGATCATGTAGCCGGGAGTGACAAGGACGTCACGGCCGTCGAACTTCAGCCACGCGGCTCCGTCTTCCCCTCTGCTCACGAGGCCGGTCACTTCGATCCGCGCAGGATCGGCGACCTGAACGGCGCTTCCGGAGGCCGCGCCCCAGACCATCAGGAAGAATACCAGCCCCAGAAGAGCGCTGCGGTGCATCTTTCGATTCATGTTTATCTCCCTCCTCGCCGGCGTTGTTTTCACGGGCGCCCTAGTTTACCATATCTTCGTCCGCCGGCACCCGGCCATTCCCGTCGGATCAGCAATTCTCAGTGAGCGTTCTGGTACGGGTTTTGAGGGGAACCTCTGTCGG
>DAOSOK010000022.1 GCA_035373905.1 Candidatus Ozemobacteraceae bacterium
CTCATATGTTAGGCAACAGCTATCACGAGTAAAATATAATTCCTCCAGACCGACATGGCACAGACGTTCGTCCTGAGCTTGTCGAAGGGCGAGTGCATACGTGCTTCGACAAGCTCAGCACGAACGATATCGAGTATGCGGGTGATTGCCGTGTTCCTTGTGTGAGACGAGGAGGAATGTATCTCGAATGGCATGTTGCGTTGCCCTCGGGGAGCGGTTACCATAGAAAAAAAATCCGTTTTGTGGGAAAGGGTCTGTCATGCTGGAAAACGTCACTCTGTTCAGCGAGCTTTCCGCCGAAGAGGTGAAAGAACTCGAATCCATGATATGTCGCGAGGAAGTGCGGCGCGGCGACGTCATTTTTCAAGAGGGCGATGCTACCCGCGACCTGTTCATCGTCCATTCGGGCGAGGTGGAAATCAGCGTCCGCGACTTGGCGGGAACGCCCAAGCTCATCTCGACCTTCGGCGAGAACGAATTCTTCGGGGAGATGTCCCTCCTCGATCGCAAAGCCACACGATCCGCCACGGCGCGCGCGACCCGCAACACGGTCCTGCTCAAGCTTCCTGCCGCCCGCCTCGAGCCTCTGCTTGATGCGCAGACGCCGCTCAGCCGCAGCATCCACGGCAAGATCCTGCACGCCCTGAGCCGCCGGCTCCGCGACATCACGCAGCGGGCCGCCGGTCTCATCAAGGCTCCCGAGGCGGCCCTGGGCCGTATCGTCTCGATCGTCTCGGCCCGCAGCGGGTGCGGCAAGACCACGCTGGCGACCAACCTGGCGTATCTTCTGGCCCGCGAGACGGGAAAGCGCGTCCTGTTCATCGACCTCGACCGGCACTACGGCGACGGCAGCTTCCTGATGGGCGGCTACAGCCAGAAATCCGTCGCGACGCTCTGCCGTGCGCTCCGTGGGGCTTCCCTCTCGACCGAGGAGTTGATGATGCATTTCACGCCCCTCGTCGAGCGCCTCTGGATCCTTCCCGCGCTCAGCAACATTCTCGAAGCTGAGGAGATGCGCGTCGAGGATCTCGTAGGCATGGTGCATACCTGCCAGAAGCTGTTCGACTATCTCATTCTCGATACCGACGAGGGGCTGAGCGAGACGGTGCTGAACGCGATGGAGATCGCGGAGCGGACGATCTTTCTGCTCGATTCCCGCGATATTCTCAGCGTCAAGAACACGGTGCGCTTCTTCCAGGCCCTGAGCGGCCTGAGGTTCCCGGAAAACAAGATCACGGTCATATCGAACAAGGCCCGCGAGGATTACCGGCCCGAGACGGTGCCCACGACGCGCTTCCGTATCTCCGGTATCCTTCCCGAAGTCCAGGATTCGTCCCGCCAGGAGGGAAAAACCCTCTACCAGGTCAATCCCCAGCACCGATTCTGCGAAGCCGTTCGGAACCTGGTTCGGACCCTGCTCCAGGAGACGGCTTCGGTTGCCGCACCCGCGGCCGGCTTCCTGAACCGACTGGCGGCGCCGCAACCCATGGGAAGCGGAACTTCCGCCGTCCCGGCAGTTCCTGACTCGGGCAAAAACAACGGAACTTCGATCGACAGCATCCAGCGGGAGACGATCTCCGGACTTATCCACGGCATCAAGCTTCTGCTCGAGAAAGGCCTGCTGACCGAAGCCGAGGCTGAAGCACGCCAGTTGCTTCACTTCTGCCGCGATTCCAGCGAGTTGTATCAGGTCCTCGGCGAGATTCTTCTCTGCCGCGGCGTCGCCGAAGAGGCGCTTCTGGTGCTGCGCAAGGCTGCGGAAACCGATCCGTCCAACGGCATGGCCATCGGCCTCGTCGGGTCGATCACCGGCGAGAAGAACCTCATTCTCAAAGGCATCGGCCTCCTCCAGGAGCGGCTCAAGGGCTGCCCCAACTTTCCCGATCTGATCAACGATCTCGGCAGGCTCCATTTCTTCGCGGGCCAGTTCGCCGAGGCCAAGAAAGCCTTCCGGCAAGCCCTGGATATCAATCCCAACTTCCGGGAAGGGCGGATCAACCTCGCGATCGCCTGCGGCGAAGACGGAAATCCCACCGGCGGCCTCGAGGTGCTGGCCCCGCTCCAGGACCGCGGCGTGCGCGGCCATTACCTCGCAGGGTGTTTTCACCAGCTTCTCGGCAATTTTCCCGAGGCGTTCAGCGAGTTCAAGAAGGCCGCCGCGCACCTGGCCGAGTATCACGATCTCCAGGATCGTCTCGAAAGCATGAGCGCCTATTTCCGGAAACTGGAAAACCTCGTCGAGATGCACCGGCGCTACCTCGACCGGCATCCCGGCTTCCCGGACCTCCACGTGCGCCTCGCCGACCTGTTCGTCCAGATGGGCGAAACCGAGAACGCGATTTGCTCGCTGAAAGAGGCCCTGCGTCTCAAACCCGACTATCCCGAAGCGAAAGCGAAGCTGTCCCGCCTCACGGCGCCACCCGCCTCCGCCAAACCCGGGTTGACAGCCGTCGATTCGTCGAAAAACCGTCCCGGGAAGCATTCGGAGCCATTCCAGAAAGGCGCCGCCGGAATCCGCTGACGACCGTGTCGTGAACGCTCGGCTCCGCGTTTCTTGCTGTTGAGCCGAGGAGACGAAGCGCGTTCCGATTGCCCCGAGGTCGAATGGAGAGAGCCTCTCGTGCTTCGAACGAGAGGCGCCGGAATCATGTGGCACGAGTTCCGCGCGGGGCATTTCTGTACAAAATAGTTGCCTCGGGGCCGACACGATTCTATGATGGTTGCCGTTCGGCAAGACATACCCATAAGGAGAGAACATGAAGAAGCATCTGGCGTATTTTTTCCTGCCCATGCTGGCCGTGAACGTGCTGGCGGCTCCCGGGCTCCATGCGACCGAGCGCGCGGAAGTGCCGCAAAACCTCACGTGGAACACCGCTGACCTGTATGCCACCGAGGACGCGTGGGCCGAGAAGGCGAAGGACATCGCCGCGCGCATTCCGAAGCTGGCCGATTTCCAGGGGAAGATGGGCGCGGATGCCACGGCATTCTATACCGCCCTCGATACCATCATGGCCCTCGACCTCGACCTCGTCCGGCTGATGACCTACGCCAGCATGAGAAGCGACGAAGACACCCGCGCCGGCAAGCCCCGCGAGATGGAACAGACCTCGAGCGACCTCGCCGTGAAGTTCACCGCCGCCGTCTCCTTCATGCGCCCCGAGATTCTCGAACTGGGCGAAAAGAAGGTCATGGGGTTCGTTCAGGCCGAGCCGAAGCTCCGGCCCTACAAACCCTGGCTGGAAGATATCCTGCGCTATGCCCCGCACACCCTCTCGAAGGCCGAAGAGAAAGTGGCTGCCCAGGCGAACATGATGGCCGAAGGCCCCGGCAGCGCCTACAGCATCTTCACCAACGCCGACATGCCGTATCCCGAAGTGGTTCTTTCCGACGGCAAGCGGGTGAGGCTCGACGCGTCGGCCTACACCAACTATCGCGCCTCCTCCAACCGCGATGACCGCATGAAAGTGTTCCGGAACTTCTGGGGAAAATACAAGAAGTTCGAGCGCACGCTCGGCACGACCCTCAGCGGCCACGTCAAGACCCACCTGTTCACCAAAGAGATCCGCAAATACAACAGCTGTCTCGAAGCGGCCCTGTTCGACGCGAACGTGCCGGTTGCCGTCTACAAGCAGCTGATCGCCGACGTTCACGCGAACCTGCCGACCCTGCATCGATATCTCAAGCTGCGCAAGCGCATCATGGGCGTCGACCAGCTCGGCTACGAAGACCTCTACGCCCCGATCGTGAAGGAAGTCGACCTGAAATACACCCCGGAAGAAGCGATGAAGCTCGTTCTCGAGGCCGTCGAACCGCTCGGCAAGGAATACGTCGACGCCGTCAGAACCGGCTACGAAAACCGCTGGATCGACTTCATTCCGACCACCGGCAAGAAGTCCGGCGCCTACAGCACGGGCGTGTTCGGCGTCCATCCCTATCAGCTCCAGAACTTCACCGGGCTGTATGAGGAAGTCTCGACGCTGGCCCACGAGTTCGGCCACTCGATCCACACCTACCTGTCCGACAAGAACCAGCCGTATGCGACCCACGACTACAAGACCTTCGTCGCGGAAGTCGCCTCGACGCTGAACGAGAACCTGCTCCTCAACCTGATGCTCAGGAAAACCACCGACAAGGCCACCCGGCTGTTCCTGCTGGGAAGCCACCTCGACGGCCTGCGCACGACGCTGTTCCGCCAGACGCTGTTCGCCGAGTTCGAGATGCTCATCCACGAGATGGCCGAGAAGGGCGAGCCGCTCACCGGCGAGAAGCTGACCGAGCTGTATCTCAAGCTCCTGAAGGAATACTACGGGCACGACAAGGGCGTGTGCAACATCAAGGACCTGTACGGCATCGAGTGGGCCTACATCCCTCACTTCTACTACAACTTCTACGTGTACCAGTATGCGACGAGCATCACCGCCTCCTCCATGATCGCCGCGAACATCCGCTCGGAAAAGACCGCCGATGCGGCTCGCACAGCATATCTGAAGATGCTTTCCTCCGGCTCGTCGAAATACCCGATCGACCTGCTGAAGGAGGCCGGCGTCGACATGACCACCTCCGAGCCGTTCAACGCGGCCATCAAGGAGATGAACACCGTCATGGACGAGATGGAGAAGCTTCTCGAAGAGAAGTAAATCTATAGATATAATATCTGACTCGTTGTCCGAATCAAAGACGCCGCCCGGGAAGCCGGGCGGCGTCGCTCATCTGCAGATTGAAAACCAACCGGTCGCCCTGAGCATGTCGAAGGGCGAAATGAGGAACCATCGGCAAGTGGCTGTTCGTGCTTCGACAAGCTCAGCACGAACGGAGACACGAAGCTGGTTTTTGATATGCAGGACTCAATAGAATGAAGCGTTTCTCCGAGCCTCTGTGGTTCGGTCTCTTGGATCACACGCTCTGGTTGTTCGGGGGAAGGGGGCCGCGAAGGCGGAGAAACCAGGCGCGAAGTCGCTTGTCGTTCGCGACGACGGTGCGGCCGTCGCGGCTCGAGGCCAGGCAGGAGAACGGTTCGAAGCCGCGGAAGCGGGCGATGAGGCGGCAGTCGGGGAGGCGCCAGAGGCCGAGACCGGCTTCGCCCATGACCGTGAGGGCGTGGCGGCCGTCCGGAACGAACACCGCGCCGAGTCGCTGGCGCTCGACCGTGTCCTCCACGGTGCCGGCGATCTCGCCGATCGTCTCGATCAGCGCCTGGCCGGGAAGACGCGCCTCGACCTTCAGCCGGTCGCTTCCGGTGACCGCCCAGACTCCGTCGGGGCTCAGGGCCGCCCCGTTATAGCCTTCCGCGCGGCCTTCGGCAAGGCGTTCGCCCGTGGACCAGTTCCACACCTGGACGCCGAAATGGTGCGCCTTGGTTGTGAGCAGAAATCCGTCGTCGGAGATGGCCACCCTGTCGGCGGAACAGCGAACGGTTGCGGCGATGCGCCGTTCGGCAGGAACGAGGACCTGCACGTTCTTTTCGTCGAGGACGGCCAGGAGAGACCCGTCCCGGCTGAACGCGACGTCCCGCATCCGCTCATACTTCCCGAACTCCAGGCGCCAGGGCTCTTCGTCGGTCGCGATCCCCGGCCCGGGGTCGGCTTTCCGGATTTCGATGAATGCTCCCGAGTCGAGGACGGCGACGATCCAGGTGCCGCAGGGGCTCCAGGCGAGGGAACTCAGGCGCCACCCGAACTCCGGCCGCATGGCCGGCTCCCCGCCGTCAACGGGATACCGCCGGGCCGTCCCATCGGATGAACTGCAGAGCAGCCATCCGCCGTCGGGGCTCAGCGAAGCGCCGTTGAATGACGGAATGGACGCTGATTCCCATAGTATAGAATATGGAATATTGTCGAGCCGGACGACGTTCACGCCGGTCTTCGATTGGAGCACCGCCCGGTTCCCGTCGGGGGAGACCAGCACTCTGAAGGCTTCGAAAGCGGATTTCGGAGGCGCGCCGGCCGAGACGAGCAGGGCCATGTTCCAGACCTTCACCTCGCCCGCTCCGGAGGTGACGAGATGCCGGCCGTCCGGAGAGGCCGCGACGGAGTCGATGCTGCCGGGGTGCGCGTCGAAACAGCAGAGGCTCTTCCCGTCAGCCATGTCGAAGAGAGCGAGGCGGCCGGTCGAGACGGAAACGGCAAGCGGGCCGGCTTCCGAAAGGAACCAGACGGGCTGGTTGAACTGGTCGGGAATCCTCTGTTCCCAGAGTTGACGGCCGTCAGCGAGGTTCCAGAGGCGAAGGCGGCCGCCGCCCGTTCCGGCGATGCGCGTTCCGTCTGATGAGAGCGCCATGACCTGGATGTACTCCCCGCCTGCGTCGATCGAACGCATGTTCCCGCTCTCCACGGATATCACCCGGATCGCCTTCCGGTCGTTCATCACGAGGTGACGGCCGTCCGGCGTGAAGGCGAGGTCGGAGTGCAGAATCGACGCCGAGGGCCAGGTGCCGATCGTCGCCTCGTCCGTGATCCGGCGCAGATACAGGTTTGAACAGCCGATGACGGCCGCGTGTCGGTTGTCGGGGCTGATGGCGAGCGCGGTCAGGCCGCCGGAACGTTCGTCGGAGCCCTTGATCGCCCAGACGGCCCGGCCCTGTCTGACATCCCAGACCTCGACGTCGAACGAGGAGAAATACTCCCCGTCGAAGCCGGTGGAGGTCTGCGTGCCGAAGGAGAACATCCAGCCGTCGCGGCTGAAGACGAACCGGCTGATCTCGGGACGTGCGATGTTCGCCACGAGCTGGTCATTCGCGAGATTTCGGAGCCGGAAGTTCTTTCTGTCGCTCTCTTCGATCAGGACGCAGCCTCCGGAGCCGGCGAGAAGCCTGCCGTTTCCGGCCGCGCGGCTTGTGATCAGGGCGCCGGTCCGGACATCGCGTATCTCGACCAGGCCCGGCGGGCGGTTGATCGTGGCCCGTCCGTCCGACGTCAGGGGCGGCTGGCGCTCTCCCGTGCCGCCCGGGAGCCTTCTGACCAGGGCGGGATTGTCGGGAACGGATGCGAGGAGGTCTTCGAACCACGCCAGGCCGGCGGCCTCGAACCGTCGTTCGGCTTCAGCCGCGAGGTCGGCGAAACCGCACGCGACGGCCCGATTGCGGATCTGCTGCAGGGCGAACGAGGGCTCGTCGGCCGGTTTCCAGCCGGCCAGCGCGGTCGCCTCCCGGTCGAGAACCCGCTGAAGCGCCTCGAGGCTGGCGTCGCCGGGCAATCGTCCGAGGGCCTCGGCGAGCCACGTTTTGGCCGCCTGAGCCCCGTTTTCCGCCAGAAGATCCAGGACTCGATCCAACTGCTCTCTCATGACGTCAGTATACCGCAGAACAACGCAACGGCCGGTTTCCCCGCAATGGTGCTTCTCAACAAAGAACCGCTCCCGCCGTGGTAGAATATGGTGCATTCCCCGATTTTTGCGGGCAGGCATTTCGAGCGGCGCGGGAGACGTTTTTCCATGCATGAGCGTATCTGCGAAGAAGTCGCACAGTTCGTCGAACGAAGCATTCTGAACGGGCTTTCCGCTTTATGGGACGAGATTTTCCGGGAGTTGAACCACGTCTGCCGGGGCCATGTCGACGGCTTGCGCAAGCCGGGATTCACGATCTGCGAGATGGGCCCCCTTGGCGAGTGGAGCGACGAGCGAAGGCTCATCAGCCTGCAACGGAATCTCGTCTTCAATCACACGTGGGATGCCGTCGTCGACGTGTTCAAGCACGAGGTCGCGCACCAGATCGCGCATGAATTGCTCGGCGCGAGGCGTGAAGTCATGCATGGCCCCGCTTTCCTGCAGGCCTGCCGGATGATCCGCGCCGATCCGCGTGCGTCGGCCGAATACAAGACCCTGCACGAGTGCATCCGCGACGGGAAGGCCTCCGAAGCCGACCGGATCCTTGACAAGGTCAACAAGCTGCTCGCCCTGGCCCAGAGTTCGTCGGAGCACGAGGCACGCGAGGCGATGCGGAAGGCCCATGAGTTGATGCGCGCCTACAACGTCGAATCCATCGAGACGCGGCCGCATCGGAATCATTACAGCATGTTCCTGGGACGGCCCGCCCTGCGGCATCCGCCCGAAGTCTCGGTTCTGGGCGGCCTGCTGCGCACGTTCTACTTCGTCGAAACGATCTGGATACAGGCCTGGGTCGTCGAGCGAAACCGCCTGGGGCGCGTGCTCGAGATCAGCGGCACCTCGGAAAACCTCGCCATGGCCGAATACGTCTTCGCTTTCATCAACCGCTACATCGAACATGCCTGGGCGGAATTCCGCAGCCGGAGCGGGGTTTCCGGCCGCCGCCGGCAGTCCGATTTCGCGGTCGGGGTCGTCAAGGGGTTCCATGAAACCCTCACCCGCGATGAAGCGACAAAGGCGGATGGGACGCAGACCTCGGCGCTCATCCTGGCGCGCGACGCCGAGCTTCACGCCTACTTCCGGACCCGCTACCCCCGGATCAGAACCACCACCGGAAAATCGCGCATGATCGATCCCAACGTTATCGAAGCCGGCAAAGAGGCAGGTCGAAAACTCCGCATTCACCGAGGGATTCATGACGCGTCATCCGGGCCGGTCAGGCTGCTGACGGAAACATAGAATTCCCGCGCGAGCAGAGCCGCTTTGAACCGGTAATATATTTTCTGGCATATAAAAATCCCCTTCGTGCGATGACCCGAAGGGGATTGTCGTTGCGGGGGCTCGTTACTCGGGAATCGCGACCACGATGCCGTCTTTCACTTCGATGCGGAAGCCGGCCTGGGCCTCGCGCGACCAGCGGCCGGTCTCGTCAGCCTGCTTCACGGCCCATCTGTAGTGGTGGTGCTGCAGCCACTCCTCGCGGGTCGATTCGCAGAAGGTCTTTGCGATCGTCACGCGCTCCATGACGGTGCGGTTCTCGTTCACGTCATATAGCGTCACGGCGTAGTAGGGGCCGGTGCCCTTCCAGGTGAGGACGGGGCGGAGGGCCGCCGTATACGGGGCCAGAGCGAGATCCGTCGGCTGGCCGGGAAGGGGCGTGACGGCGGGCTGGGTGCCGGTTTCGAGGCTGACCTTGAGGATGCCCTTCATGTACTCGCCCACAAGCTTGGGCAGGCGGACCTTGACGTAGTAGTAGGTCGGGGTGAACTGCTCGCGCTCGATGACCATGCGGCCGTCCATGGCGAGCGCGCGCTTGACGAAAATCTGGCCCTTCATCGCCAGGTCTTCGGGAAGATCGATGCGGTGTTCCCAGCTCTGCGCCGGGGCGTTCACGACGAGGTCGTGCGTGAAGGTCTGGCTGATTGTCTCGGCGCCGAGCGGCTGGAGAAGCGTGGCCGCGACCAGAACCGCGGCGAAAAGAACCACTCTGGATGCATGGCGGATCATGTTTGTTCCCTCCCGGATAAATCTCTCTCCAATCATCGCTCTTCCTGCCGCTTCCGGCAACGAGCGGAATGCGCCGCTGAAAGGAGCCGCTCCTGATCACTGCCGCCCGGCGGCGGCTCGCACGGGTGTTACATGAAATATGCAGTCGGTGATTCCTGCCGTGCCCATTTTTCATCAGGGGGATGGCTTCTCAGGTTACACTTGCATGGCGGGATGCCCGGTCCTATCATGAACGGGAGCTCCGCATCGCCGGAAGTGGATTGCGCGCCGGGGCCATCTTACGAAGCCATGGAGCAACAGATGTCTCGCATCACGTCGTTCGTGCTCGCTTTTGCCCTTTCCATCGCCATTCCCTTCACCGCTTTCGCCGACGGCGATGCTCGGGCCGCGACGCCTGCGGAGCGCGAGTATGCCCTGAAGGTCCAGGGCCTGCTGGACAAAGCCCTGCCGCCGGTTCCGGACGGCTGGACGGCCGGCGACCGCACGGAAATCAAGCCCCTGACAAGCGTCAGCACCGGGGTTGGAAAGGATCCGATGCGCGTCGAATTCGTCATGGAGGCTCGCGACGAGAAGAAGATCGAAGAGGCGGCCATCAAGGAAAACAAGATATACGAGGAGGTTGCCCAGACGTATACCGCCGACCAGACCGCGAAGATGATCGAAGAGATGCAGAAGAAACTCGATGTCCTCTCCAGACAGATGGAGGAGGCGATCGGGAAAAACGATGTGGCGGCCATCCAGCGCATCACCAAAGAGATCGAGGAGGCCCAGGCCCCCGTCAAGACGATGGGGGACGCCATGAACAAGGAATTGAAGGAAAAGGCCGCCGTGGTCAAGGCTCGTGACGCGCATCTTCAGGCTGCGCTCGCCGTGAACGCCTACGACGTCGAGTTGTCCGGATATGCCGCGGAAGCACCGGTGGCCGGGCACCAGGCCTACTGGCACGAGAATCCGGCCGACCACGACGGCGATTTCGAAGGCGAATGGCTCGCGTTCGCCGGCGCCTGGAAAACCGTCGACCAGGACGGCAGACCGGTGATGACGCCCGCCTGGAACCTCGGGCTGCCGCACACCACCGCCCAGAACCTCGTGGTGAAAGTACGCGGGGACAAGGCCCGCGGCCGCCGCTTCCTCGATGCCATGAAATGGGACGTCATCGGCGAGATGCTTTCGGGAAAGTGACCGTGTTATTGTATCGAGACTTATATATAATGTGCCGCCTGCGACCTGGGTGGCGGTGAAAAAGTGAGCCATGTAGGATGATCGCCATCCGTTCGCCCTGAGCCTGTCGAAGGGCGAAAGGCTTTCGTGTCTCGACGGGCTCGGCACGGACGGGACGCGAAAACGACTCCTGACGTGCAGGAGTGGGAAAGACGGGCTTCGTCGGGACGGAAGGCGACGAAGCCGGCGAGAGAGAGGATGCGGGCATGTTTGAGGGGGTTCGTTCAAGGGGAGGGCGCGTCTTATTTCCGGCGTGCGCGGCCGCGTTGCTGGTCTGTCTGGCCTGGATGACGGGATGCACGGATTCGGGGCGGCCGGCGCCGGCGCGAAAGCGCGTCACGTTTCTGCATTACTTTTCTGACACGCTGAGCGGGGGCATTGATGACATGGTCAAAGCCTTCAACGCGCAGCAGTCGAGCTACGAGGTCGCCGTGACGCCGCTCGAGATGGAGGCGTTCAAGACCAGCATCCGCAAGACTCTCGAGACGGGCAGTCCGCCGGACCTGTATTCCTACTGGGCGGGGGCCCGCGTCGTGTCGGTGCTCGACAAGCTGCAGCCGATCGACGACGTCTGGGCCGCCGGCGGCTTCGACCGGCTGTTTTCCCCGATGATCATCGAGTCGGCCTGCACCTACCAGGGAAAAAAATACCTGCTGCCGATCACGCAGCATCTGGTCTGCTTTTTCTACAACCGGTCGATCTTCCAAAAGCTGTCCCTGAAGCCGCCGGCGACCTGGGACGAGTTTCTCGCGGTCTGCGAGACGATCAAGAAGGCTGGCATCGTTCCGATCGCGCTGGGCTCGAAAGCGCCGTGGCCGGCCCAGTTCTGGTTCGACTACCTCCTCCTGCGCACGGCCCCGTTCGAGTACCGCCAGCGCCTGACGCGGGGCGAGGCGCATTACACCGATCCCGAAGTGAAGCGCGTCTGCGAACTCTGGAAACAGGTCGTCACGGCGGGATACTTCAACGCCGATGCCACGAAGATCATGTGGGACACAGGCGCGAACGAGATGGTCTTCCGGGGAACGGCGGCAATGACCCTGATGGGAACGTGGATCATCGGCTCCTACTGCGGAGAGACCCATAAATGGAAGGGCGGCGAGGATTTCGATTATTTTATGTTTCCTGCTATAGATAAGGGCGTTCCGCCCGTCGCTCTGGGCCCCATCGACGGGCTGGTCATTCCCAAGAACGCCCTGAATGCCGAGGGAGCGAAAGAAACCATCCGCCTGCTCGCCGGGGCAGAGAACCAGGCGATCATGAGCCGCGGGTCGGGCGCTTTCGCCCCGAATCTCACGGTCGCGAGTTCGACCTACTGCGATCTCCAGGAACGGATTCGCAGAGATCTCCAGAACTGCCGGTTCTGGGCGTTCAACTACGATCTGGCCGTTCCGCCGGCGGTGGCCGATCTCGGCCTCGAGGCATTCAACGAGTTCCTGGAGTTTCCCGAGCTTCACGAGGAGATATTCCGGAGGCTCGAGCAGGGTGCGGCGGCCCTTGCCGGGAGAAAACGCTGAGCGATGACCGCCGAATCTGGCCAGACGCTGTTTTCCCGCTTCCGGACCTTCGTTCGGGGCGGAACCTTCCGGTCCAGGCTGGTGGCGGTGTTCTCCTTCTTTCTCCTGATGATCGTCGTCCAGTTCCTGGTCTTCCTCGTCTCCCTGCTGTTCACCATTCGCGCCGGCACCATGACCCAGGTGCTGGCGGTGCTCGGAAGAAACTTCGAGGGCATGCACGCGGAAGAACTCGTCTACGGCTTTTCGAAGAACCGTGCGAACTCCGCACGAGCCTACGAGCTTATCCGGCAAAGCCGCAGCATCTTCGAGGAACGGCTGGATTTTGCCGCCGAGCTTCAGCCGTCTTTCAACCTGATGAATCTTCGGAACCTTCTGGAAAGGCATGAGCACACCTTCGACGAATACGTGATCCTTGTCGACCAGTTGGAAGCGTTCGACAGCGAGGCCCGACGCCTGTCGGGAGACCTTCTGACGATCGCGGACGCAATGCGGGAAGAGGAGGCCGGCCTTTCAGACGAACTCCACGCGATCATCCGCCTCGTGGCTCTCTCCGCATGGCATGAGCAGGAGTCCGCGGAACGCACGATGAACGAGAATCTGCAGTCGATCATCGCCTTCGGCAAGTCGGTCAGGGAAACGGCCCTGAAGCCGGCGGACAAGCTCGAGGGATATCGGCTTGCGGCAACGGGCAACCGGTATCTCGATACGTTCCACCGGTATCGCCTCAATCTCGAGCATCTCAAATCGAAGGAACTGGAGCTTCATCAGAGCTTTTTCGCCTTGAGAGACGCCTGCCTTGCCGCCGAGGAGGTGGTGAAACAGCGCCTGTTGTCGTTCCAGTGGTGGGCGCTGGTCATCCTCGTCGCATTTTTCGTCCTTTCCGTGGGCACGGCGGCCTTCGCCACGATTTTCTTTTCGGAAAGCCTCAGTCGCCCTCTGACCCGGCTTCTCGATGCCACGGCGGCGATCAGGGCGGGGGAATACGGCCGGCTGGTCGAGATCGATTCGTCCGACGAGTTCGGAGAGTTGGGCAGGCAGTTCAACACGATGGCGGACGAGCTGAAGACGTCCCGGGAAAAGATTTTGCTCCACCAGCGCACCCTCGAGCAGAACATCCTCGACAGAACACGCCAGGTGAGGCTCAGCGAAGCCCTGCTGCGCCAGATCATCGACCTGGTCCCGCATTTCATCTACGCAAAGGATGAAGACGGGCGATATTTCCTGGTGAATCGGGCGTTCGCCGAGGTCTGCCGCCGCTCGGTAGAAGAGATGATCGGGCTGACCTACGCGGATCTGGGCGGATTTGAAGACGAGATCGAGCGGGTGAACAACGAGGACAGGGAAGTGATTCGATCGAACAGGCCGATGAGCATCTCGGATTACCGGACGTTCGTACGCGACGGTCCCCGCCGCTTCCTTCAGACGAATAAGATTCCCTTCCAGTCCGAGGATGGCGGGAAGCGTTCTCTGCTCGGCGTATCGATCGATCTCACCGAGATCACCGAACAGAAAAATCTCGCCGAAGCCCTGAAGGACGAGGCGATTCGCGCTCGCCAGGCTGCCGATGCGGCGAACCAGTCCAAGAGCCTGTTCCTGGCGAACATGAGCCACGAGATCCGCACGCCGCTGAACGCGATCATCGGGTACTCCCAGCTCCTTTCGAGAAACGCCGGCCTGAACGAAACGCAGATCGCGTATCTGACCACCATCATGAACAGCGGCTCACACCTGCTTTCCCTCATCGACAACATCCTCGAAATCAGCAGGATCGAGGCCGGCCATCTCGAATACCGGCCCGCGCCCTTCGACCTCAGGCTTCTCCTGGACTCGGTGAAGACCATGTTCGCCGCGCGAGCTGAGATGCACGGCGTCAGGATGGAGTTCGTGACCGACGCAACTATTCCCCGACTCTTGGTGACCGACGAGGGAAAACTGCGGCAGATTCTCGTCAACATCGTCGGCAACGCGGTCAAGTTCACGGAGAAAGGCCATATCACGACGACCGCCTCGTATCGGGAAGGGACGCTGCAGATCGAGGTCGAAGACTCGGGAACCGGCATCGCGCCCGAGGAGCTGGCGCTCGTTTTCGAAAAGTTCGAGCAGACCTCGAGCGGCCGCCGGGTCGGGAGCGGCACCGGCCTGGGAATGGCCCTGAGCCTCCGGTTCGCGCGATTCCTGAAGGGGGATATCACCGTGGAAAGCCGCCCCTGCGAGGGAACCACGTTCCGGCTGACGCTGCCGGTCGATCTTCCGAGGGAAGGGGTGCTCGCGTCCGACGTCGCTCCCGCGAGGCGCGTTCGGGGGATTGCTCCCGGGTCGCGGCGGATGACCGTCCTGGTGGCGGATGACCTCGAGTCGAACCGGTCGGTCCTGACGACCCTGCTGAACCTGGTGGGGTTCGGCGTCGGCGAAGCCGTCGACGGACGCGACGCCGTCGAGAAGTTCGAGAAACTCCTTCCCGACGCGGTGCTCATGGATCTGAAAATGCCTGAAATGAGCGGTATCGAGGCTCTCCGGCAGATCCGGGCGAGCGAGCGGGGGCGACAGGTTCCCGTCCTGATCATCACCGCGCAGGGCGTCGATGAAAACCGCCGGGAGGCACTCCTCGCGGGGGCGACCGGATTCATCTGCAAGCCCTTTCGCGAAGACGATCTTCTTCGGGAACTCGGTACATGTCTGGGCGTCTCTTACGTCTACGAAGACGCATCTGCCGGAGGACGCCGCGAGAAGGAGTCTGCCGGGGCATTCGTGGATCTGTCCAGCCTCTCGCACGAATTTATCCGGGAGCTCCGTCGCGCGATTCAACGCGGCGAGCGAAAAGGATGCCTCGAGTTGCTGAACACCCTGCCGGAACGTGATGCCGCCATTGGCGAGCGCCTTCGGGAGTTGGTCAACGCCTACGAATATGATAGGCTTCTCGAAGTTCTGAAAATCCCCGGCGAGGATGGCGGCAGCACATGACCGAAAACCGGCCCAACCGCGTTCTGATCATCGACGACGTGCCCGTCAACCTGTCCCTCCTGGAAGGCATCCTTCTCGAGCGCCAGTTCGAGGTCGCATCGTTTCCGCGCGGCCGTCTGGCGCTTGCCGCCATGGAAACGAACCCGCCGGATCTCGTTCTGCTCGACGTCAGCATGCCCGAGATGAACGGATACGAGGTCTGCGCCGCCATGCGGCAGAACCCGTTGCTGAAAGACATCCCGGTGCTGTTCCTCAGCGCCGCGAACGAGGAGGCCGACAAGCTCAGGGGCTTCCAGGCCGGCGGCATGGACTTCATCACCAAGCCCTTCCACGTGGAAGAGGTGCTCGCCCGCGTCAACACCCACATCCAGCTTGCCCGCTCCAAGCGCGACGTCGCAGAGAAGAACCGCGCTCTCGAGGCGCTGACGGCCGAACTCCGGGCGCAGAACGAGGCGTTGAAGTCGGCTCTCGCCCAGATCAAGGTGCTGAAGGAATTCCTTCCGATCTGTTCGGGGTGCAAGAAAATCCGCGACGACCACGGCGAATGGCAGGATGTCGACACCTATCTCAGCACGCATTCCGACATCACCTTCACCCACGGCCTTTGTCCCGGCTGCTTCAACCGCTATTATCCCGATTATACCTACCCCTCCGGCGCGCGTAAAACCTGACCTGCCCGCGTCGCCGTCGATCCGGAGAACGCATGATACATTCGGACGATGCCGTCCGGGGAGGATCGAGATGAAGCGTCTGCCGGCGGTGTTCGGGTGCCTGTTCGGTCTGTTTCTTGCCGTATCCGGCGCCATCGGCGCGGCGGAACCGGCCATGGCGGACGGGCCTGCGGCCGCGGAAGTCCTCGGGAGGATCGGGGAACTTCGCCGGAACGTCGGGGATGTGACCTGCACCGTTCATGAGGCATTCGTCAGGCCTTCGGGAGAGACCTTCCAGCAGAGGGAGTATCTCCTGCAGGTGAAGCTTCCCGGGTTGAAGCGAAAAACCGAGAAAGGGACCGGCGATTATGACAGGATCGAGATCGAGAGCGGCTGTGAATCGTGGAGCATGGTTCACCCGAAATCGATCAGCCACGTGACATGGGAACATCCGGCAGGCTTCCTTCCCAATCCGGCTGTCGAGCTCGAGGCGGCGCGCTCCGGCCGCAGAGAGAGCGGGGTGACCTATACCGGGGTTGAAGAGGCGGCCGGCGAATCCTGCTTCCATTTCGAGAATGCATGGCACGAGTACTGGATCTCGACACGCGACGGCCTGCTCCGGAAGAAGTTCCAGAAGCCTTCGCCGAAAGATCCGCGGAGTTCGGGGTTCCTGCAGGAGTTCAGGAACGTCGCCGTGAACCGGGATCTGACGGACGACCTGTTCCGGCCGGAATTGAGGCCCGGCGCACGGATCGATGAAAAGACGTTTCTCCCCGGCGGCAGAACCGTAGAAATATCGCGTGTGATATCTTACGAAGATGCGGCCGGAGAGCCTCAAAAACGGGCTGCGACAAGGGAAAAGGCGGCCGAGATTCGCGCCGCGTTCGATCGGACGACGGCTTTTTCCTGCGCGTATACCGGCATCGAGACGATGCACGGAACCAAAGTCGGCCCCCCTCCCGGCCAGTTCCCGCCCGGCAAGATTCCGGCGTATTCCGAGCGGCCGGACCTCTGGAAAACCCTGAGGACAGCCACGACGGGAAGCATCGTTTTCCAGAAGCCTCTTCGGCTGAACTGCCGGTTCGATCAGGAGAGCACGGCGGGAGGGGCGGGCAGGAGCGGCCTGTTCATCACCGACGGAACGACGGTCTGGACGAGGCGCTGTGGTGTCGGCGGCCCCGCCGGGGGCGTCGTCACGCGGGAATCGGTTGCCGGGAAAATGGCGATGTTCGAGGGGCTTCTCGCGGGCATCGCGAAGGCGAAGCAGATGGAGGAACGACTCGGGGCCGGCGGAACCCCCGGGGCAGGAATGGCGCCGAGGCTGGCGGCGTCGAGGCTTTTTCCCTCCGAACTGAGAATTCCCGAGCTCTTTTTCGAGCCGTTCAAAGGGATCCCTGAGAACCGTCTCACGTTCGAGCAGGAGGAAATGCTCGACGGTGAGCCGGTATTGCGGTTCAGCGTCGCGGAATCGCCGGACACCCGTCGAATCTCGATTCTCGTAGGGAAAGCCGACGGGGTGATCCGGCGGTTCCAGGAATACGACTGGCTTGGTGAAAAGATCGAGTTCGACGCCCGGATGACCGCCGTGAAGGTGAACCCCGTTCTGGCCTCCGGCGCGTTTGTCTTTTCGGAAGACGCGTCGTCGCGGGTGATGGACATGGATGTCATGCTGGCCTCTTCCGCGATCGAGTTGAAAAAGGCCTTCGACGTTCCGCCGGAAGAGACGTTCAAGGCGTATTTCCGTTCGCCCGCTTCATCCGTTACCGAGCTGACGGGGGGCGGGATGGCCCTGATCGGGGTCGATGTCTACATCAGGTTTCGATCGACCGAAAAGCCGGTGCTCAAAGACGAGGACGCGTTCACCGCATCCGACCCCGGCGATGTCGTCGAGTGGTTCCTCAGGGCTTTCCCCGAAGATGCCGAAACAATCAAAGATACGGAGAATCTCAAGTTCATGAAAAAAGTCGAGAGGGCGGCCGGCGGTTCCGGGGAAACCCATCTCCTTTTCAACCGACGGGCGAACCTTTTCTTTTTCCGGAGCTGGTATGCTCATTGACGTGGCTGGAGATGGACGCGATGACTGTCCATGTTGCGGAGTTCGGCGTGATTGACTTCCGTCGGGGTTCATACTAGGCTGAAAGAATAGATGAAGTAGGCCCGAGAGAACTCGGGTTGTCACACACCGGTTCGATACGTTTTGTTGCGCGCTCGGTCCCGAGTATGACGAATGAAAGGAAAAGAGGACAGATCGTGAAGAAGTTTTTTGCCCTGTTGGCGTTGATCGTTTTTGTGAGCGGAACCGCATGTGCCGGTGAGATCGTTTTCCCCGATGCGATCGGAAGCGGACTGAAGGTCGTCTCCGACAAGATGGCGAGTGCGGACGAGATGACGATCCGCATGACCTGTTCCATCGACAAGATGACCTCTTGGGACGTCGAAACCCCCAAGGGAACGTTCACCGTTCTCCACGCCCCTGACTTCTACTTCGGCGGCGCATACGGCGCCCCCCAACTGCCGGTGCTCACCAAGCTCGTCCAGATCCCGGTCGGGGCCGAGTTCAAGATCGATGTGAAGAGCTACGACACGACCGAGTATGACCTGGCGAAGTTCGGCATCACCAACAAGATTTTCCCCCGCCAGCCGTCCGCTCCGAAGGATGGCTCGCAGGTTCCGTTCGTGTATGAGAAGTCGGCCTACGTGTCGAAGGGTTTCGGCGGCATGCCGCTCACCTCGATCAAGGAAGTCGGCTTCCTGCGCCAGATGCGGCTCGTCCACGTCGCCGTCTCCCCGATCAAGTATGACCCGGTCGCCAACAAGATCGTGGTCTACAACAACGTCGATTTCGAGATCGTGCTGACCGGCGCCGACATGGCCAAAACCCGCGCGATGCACGCCGCGCTTTCGACCCCGGCGTTCGCCTGGGCGGAAGAGATGGTCGTCGTTCCCCAGGCTCTTCGTTTCGGCCGGAACACCGCGCCGCAGAGCTACGTGATCGTCACGGCCCCGATGTTCAAGGATGCCATCGCTCCGTTTGCGGCCTCGAAGGCCCAGAAGGGCTTCAAGGTCGACGTCGTCACGACCGACCAGTTCGGCACCGGCGCCGCGATCACCGAGAACCTCAAGAAGTATCTACACGACAGATACAACAACCCGACCGCCGACAACCCGGCCCCCAGCTACGTGCTGTTCGTCGGCGACCACGAGCAGATCCCGGCCTTCAAGGGCCAGACCGGCTCCCACATCACCGAGCTGTATTACGTCGCCGTCACCCCGGGCGACTTCCTGCCTGACATGCTGACCGGCCGCTTCTCGGCGCAGACGCTCGACCAGCTGATGCCGCAGATCGAGAAGACCATGGAATACGAGAAAGGGCAGTTCGCCGATCCGTCGTTCCTCGACGACGCGGTCCTGGTCGCCGGCTGGGATGCGAGCTGGGCGAAGAGCCACGGCTGGCCGCACATCAACTATGCCGAGAAATACTACTTCAATGCCGAGCACGGCTTCCGAACCGTGAGTAAGTATCTGTCCGCCGGTTCCCAGCAGAATGTGGCCGCGATCCAGGCCGCCATCGCGAAGGGCGCCAGCTACGTGAACTACACGGCCCACGGCTCGTCGACCTCCTGGGCTGACCCGGGCATGTCGATCAGCGATATCAACAAGCTGGGCAACAAGGGCAAATACCCGTTCGTCATCGGCAACTGCTGCCTGACCAGCAAGTTCGAAGTCGCGACCTGCTTCGGCGAAGCCTGGCTGCGCGCCAAGGACGCCGGTGCCATCGGCTACGTCGGCGGCACGAACAGCACCTACTGGGACGAAGACATCTGGTGGGGCATCGGCCTGCACTCGATTGTGAAGCCGAACGAGCAGGGCGTTCCGCCGCTCAAGGAAAAGACCGGAATCGGCGCGATCGACACCCTGTTCCAGGGCGCCGGCGTGAGCAACGCCGCCTTCATGGTCGCCGGAAACCTGGCCGTCGAGGCCTCGACCTCCAGCCGCAAGCAGTATTACTGGGAAGTCTACCACCTCATGGGCGACCCGGCCCTCAAGACCTACATGGGCCAGCCCGGCAAGTAAGCCCCTTATCCTGAGGGCCGCCGGGGGTGATCCGCGCGGTTCTCGGCCCAGGCCCTGACAGGGTCTGAAAACGCAAAAAACGCAGGTTCTGAACCACCCGTTCGGAACCTGCGTTCGCTTTCTCCCATTCTTTCCCCGTAGGGACGGTTCGCGAACCGCCCCGCCATCGCACCGGCGAGAACCGGATCGAACATACAAGAACCAATCCGCAGGATTTCATTCGCGACATCCGCTTCATCTGCGTCATCTGCGGATCGGTCCTCGAAGTGAAACACACGTGCCAGGCGCCGAGGCGCTCCGCGGCACTGCATCGGATGGGCCTGGGGGGCGAAAGAAAACCGGGCGCGGCTCTCGATGAGCCGCGCCCGGCGGTGATTCCTGGGCGATCAGTGGACGGAGAGAGAACCCTCGCCGTAGAGGCCGCGGAGGCAGTCTTCCTCGAGGTCGAAATACTCGGCGTTGAAGCCTTCGTTGTCGGAGGCGGTGTCGCCAGAGCCGCAGATCGGGTAGAGGCTGCGGATGGTATTGCCGAAGGTATACAACTGCCAGGTGTAGGCGTGGCCGTTGATGTTGGCGTCGAACTGGATCGCGGAGGGGGCGTTGCCGCCGTTGCGGCGCGACGTCTCGATCGCGATGTGACCGAGGGCGAGAAGCGCCTGGGCGGAGTTGCCGATGGTGAAGCCGCCCTTGCTCTTCTTCAGGACCGGGAGGGGGCCGCTGCCGTCGGGGTCCCAGGTGAAGCGGCCGGTGTAGATGCCCGTGTCGTTCGCGTGGTCGATGCTGCCCTGGATCTTCGCGCGGCCGGCCAGATCGTCGTCATAGAACTTGTACCACCAGTGGTAGCCGCTCACCGAGGTGCTCTTCATCTCGCCGCAGATCACGTGCTCGAACCCGGCGCCGGCCCCGAACCAGTTCTCCTTCAGGTCTTCCATCGTGGTCTTCGTGACCTTCAGGGCATGCTGGATGATCGGGTCGTTCTCGATCAGCGAAAGATATTCGTTGATTTCCTTCGAGTTCTTCTTCAACTCGGGCGTGCCGACCTTGGGATCGAAGCGGGCGGCCAGCTTGACCGCCGCCTGGTAGCTTCGGGGAAACTCGCCGGCGAATGTCATGAACAGATGCTTCTTGCCGTCGAATGTAATCCCGGAAACGGCGTCGCGGTCGAGTTTCGCGAGCCCGGTGCATGCCTTGGAAATGGCCGCCGAGAGGCCGGAGCCGTCCTGGTTGCCGCCGCGCTGGCTGCGGGCGCGGGAAAGCGCGATCCCGAATTCGCGGCTGTCGCCGATGAGACCCGCGGAAATGCTTTTCTGGAGAGTCTGGCGAAGTTGGGGGTCCTCGATAGAGGCCAGCAGTGCCGCCCAGTCAGGCGACTCTTCCGCCCACGAGGGGGAAAAGCCCAGCAAAAGAACTGTCACCACAAGAGCCGTCACTCGTCCAACCGTCGTATTCACGCTTATTCTCCATTCTCAGATACGGGCGGAAACTGGCGATACAAAGGGCTACCAATATACGCAACTCTTCTGCCAGATTTGACTGAACCAATGAAAAGAGCGTGCAGAGCGAAGAAGGCCGCAAATGCCTTGCCGGATGCCGGACAAACTGCCCGTTTTCCGTCACCTGGGTCGGCGAAAAACCGGCACGCCGTCCCAGGAAAGAGGGGGCCTGAGGTCGGCTGAAAAACGTGCGGGTCAGAAGCCGAGGTCGGAAGCGACGGATTGCATGGCTTCGACGGCGAGGGCGGCGAACTCGTTCAGCGGAATCCCGATCTTTTCGCATTCGCGGATGATCTCGCGGTCGACCGACGCCGCGAACGCCTTTTCCTTCATGCGCTTGACAATCGAGGATGGCTTGACGCTGCTCAGTTTCTTGTCGGGATACACCAGGGTCGTGGCGGTGACGAGGCCCGTGATCGTTTCGCCTGCTGCGAGGGCATGATGAAACCGCTTCGTGCGGGTCTCGCCGTGGGCCCGCTCGTTGTGCATCCGGATGGCGTCGATGATGTCGGGGGACACTCCCGCCTGCGCGAGAAGTTCGACCGATTTCAGGCCATGGACCGAAAGATCGGCGTTCGTGATCTCGACGTCGAGATCGTGCAGGAGGCCGGCCAGGCCCCACACCTGTTCGTTTTCGCCCAGTCGGCGTGCCAGAGCTTTTAGCACCGCCTCGGACGCAAGGCAATGGCGGATCATGTTCTCGTTTTTGACGTGGGTGTGCAACAGCTCCAGGGCTTTTTCCCTGGTGATTCCGGCAGCGCTCTCCATCGTGTTTCTCCTGTTCTCTCGGCGTGATGATGCAAACGTAAGCTCGAGCATCGACGGTGTCAAGGGCCGCAGCGGTCTATCGAGCGTTGTGGATGAATTCCCCATCGTTCGCCCTGAGCCTGTCGAAGGGCGAGAGTTCTCATGCTTCGGCAGAATCTGCACGAACGGGAACGCGAAATCGGCTTTTGTCATGCGGAAAGCGGAAAAAATACAAATATAAATATATATCGTCAGCGTTCTTCGAGACTCTCCAGTTCGATGTCGGTCTGGCGGAGTCGCTCGGCGATGACGAGGGCGAGCCGGGCGAACACTTTCACGCCGACCAGGGACGAGGAGCGTACGAGTTCGTCGAATCGCTTCCGCGAGAGGATGAGCAGGTTCGTGGCTTCCCGGGCGATCGCATCTGCGGAGCGGGGGCGATGGTCGAGGAAGGAGAGTTCCCCGACGTAACTGCCGCGCCCGATATCGGCGAGATGATGGATTTTCCCGCCCTCGAGAGGCAGAAGGACGCTGATGCGGCCTCTCCGGACCAGGAAAAGTTCGTCGCCCGTGTCTCCCTTGGAGAACAGCCGGTCTCCGGCGGCCAGCGTGACTTCCCGCATGCAGGATTCGAGCGCCCCGAGGGAATCGGCGTCGAATTCCCTGAAGAGATCGAAATGTTCGACGGGGAGCGGACTTTCCTCCGTCTGCGGCCTCACTCCGCAGTCTTCGAGCAGGCGCGATTCGATCCAGGCGAGGGCGTCGTTGCGGGTTTCAAATACCGTGATTCCGTCGGACTGCTGGATGACGCCCAGCTGGCCGAGGTATTCCTCGAAGTTCCGCTGGTTGTGCAGGCCGGAAGGCATCCCGCTGAACAGCAGGCGGCCGTCGCGCTCCCTCAGCCGGCCATCCATCAGTTGGAGGAGATGGGCGGCGGTGTAGTCCATCGACAGGACGTGACGCATGTCCAGGAGGAGGTAACGCCGCGTGCGCAGGTCGGGCTCGAGCTGGGAATACAGCTGGTCCGTGGTGCCGAAGAACAGATTCCCCTGCAGTTGGCAGAAGATGCCCTGGCCTCCGTGCTTCTGGAGCAGTTCACGCTCCAGGGCCGGCCGTCGGGTCTTCGAGGAGACCTCGTTGAGATACAGTTTCCGGCGGATCACGTTTCCCTTGATCTGGTCGCGGATGAAGAGCAGGATCGAGAGTCCTATTCCGACGCCGGAGGCCGCGATCAAATCGACGGTCAGAGCGGTGACGACGACGGCGGCGATGACGGCGAAATCCTGGCGGCCGGCCGGAGTGGCCAGGAGATGAAATATACTTTTATCTATCATTCTCCATGCCACGACCAGAAGAATGCCGGCGAGTGCTCCGACGGGGACCCAGGCGATCAGCTTCGACAGCGCCAGCAGGGCGAACACCACGGCGAAGCCTTCGAAGACGGCCGACCGCCAGGACTGGCCGCCGCTGGAGAGGTTGACCAACGTCGGGCCCATGGTTCCCGCTCCCGCCATGCCGCCGGCCAGAAAGGCTGTGACGTTGCCGGCGCCCTGGGCGATGAGCTCCCGGTCGGAGTCGTGGCGGTTCCGGGTCAGGGTGTCGAGAACGACGCAGGTCTTGAGCGTGTCGATCGACAACAGGATGGAGAGCGTCAGGGACGGCACGAGAACAAGCCGGAGAAGCCCGACGTCGAGGGAAAACAACGAGCCTGCGCGGCCGGCGACCGCCTCGAAGAACGATCCCGAGGCCTGGATCTGCCCGATGATCAGCGCGTTCCCGTCGAGGCGGAGGAGCGATGGATTGAGGATGGCGATGCCGAAATAGGCGATCACGCCTGCGGCCAGGCCCATGACCGGCGCCGGGACATGTTTCGTGAGGCGAGGGGCGACGACCATGAAGATCATCGAGGTGATGCCGACCGCCAGTCCGGGCCACTTCCAAAGATCGGGGGCGAGCAACCCGTCCCGCAGGGCGGTTCCCTCGGGAAGTCCGAAGAGCCTGGAGAGCTGGCCGAGGATGATCAGGAGGCCGACGCCGGACAGGTAGCCGGTCACCACGGGATACGGAATGAACTTGATCAGCCGGCCGCATCCGGCCAGCCCGTAAAAGATCTGCAGCAAGCCCGACGCGAGCACGACCAGGCCGAGAACGGCGGCGATCGCCTCAGGCGAAAGCTGATGGCCGTTGGTGCCCGAGAGAAGCTCGGCCGTCACGGCGGCAAGAACGGCGGCGGCGGGCGCGCAGGGAGCGGAAATCAGCGGCCCGTTCCGGCCGACGAACGGCGCGACGATGCCGACGGCGGCTGCCCCGAGGATGCCGATCATTGCCCCCTGGGCCACGAACGACGGGCCGAACGCAGAGTAGACCAGCACCCCGAAGGCGATCGACGACGGGAGGGCGACCAGCATCGCCGCCAGGCCTCCCCAGATATCCCCCATCGGCGACGAGGTATCCCTCATTACCTCATCGACCTGATGCGGACCTCGATTTCGGGCATGTCCGCGAGCAGAGCCGTCAGCCGGGCGGGGTCGGTGTCGCCGTAATGGTAGGGATAGAGAATCCGCGGTTTGAAGGAGCGGGCCGCATCGGCGACCATCTCCGGCGTCATGGTATACGGCAGGTTCATGGGCAGGAATGCGACGTCGATCTTTTTCAACGCCTTCATCTCAGGCGTGTTTTCGGTGTCCCCGGCCACGTAGACCCGGGTTTCGCCGAAGGTCAGGACGTAGCCGTTTCCCTCGCCCTTCGGATGGAAGGGGCGGCCGTTGTCGCGCGCATGGACGACGTTGTAGGCGGGGACGGCCTCGATCGTGAACCCGTGGTCGGTGTTTGTGTCGCCGTTGTTCATGACGGTGCCGCCGGGCAGCTCGGCGACGCAGGCTTTCGGGCAGATGATGGCCGTCATGGGGGTCCGGATTGCCGAGATCGCCTTCGCGTCGAGATGGTCGGCGTGACCGTGCGTGACGAGGATGAGATCGGCCTTGGGCAGTGTGGAGTAGTCCGCGAGAGAACTATAAGGATCGATATGTATCGTTTTTCCGGCAAAACGAAGCATCAGGGTGCCGTGGCCGACGAAGGTGATGTCGAGACTGCCGGCCGACGTCACGAGCGTGTCGGATGCCGGGGTTGCCGGCGAAACTGCCTGAGCCATGGCGGACACGTCGAGGCAGAATGTCGTTGCGAGCAGGGCGATCAGAAGAATACGTGACGGCATACAATCCTCCCGTAGAGGCGGAATTTCTTCCGGAGCGTCTCTCCGACGCTCCGAATCGCAGGGTCAGCCCTTGGTGGAGATCGTGGGTGAGTCGGGCGACGAGGGTTTCAGATCGCCGCTCGCGGTATAGTTGACGGTATTTCCGGAGCCGGCGCGTCTGAGCGATCCGACTTGAAGGGACATCTCCTGACGGTAGGCGACGATTTTTTCCATGACGCCGCCTGCCGCGAGTTTCTCGGGAGCGATGCCGTTGGTCACGAACTCCTCGAGCCCGGAAAAAACCAGTGAGTGGGTCCGGCCGATGCCGGCTTCGATCTCCTCCGGCAGGTTCCCGAGAATGCCTCTGGCCTGGGCGAACCCCGCTTCAATGGCGCTCCCTATAAAATCGGCGAACTTCCTGCGACCGGATTCGACGTTCCCTTCTGCCTGGCCCATGCTGCTGAGCCCGAAAAAACTGAGGGCCACGTCCAGAATACGCTCTGCGGTTCGCTCGGGGGAAAAATACTCCTGAAGCTGGGTGAGGGCGTCTTTCTCCGCCTGTTCCGCCGGTTCCTTCGCTTCCCCGGTTTCACTCCGGTTTTCGGGATCGGGGCCGATCTCGCGGCCGGAGACCTTTTGAAGAAACTCGTAACTTCCCTTGATCGAAAACGTTTCCTGCGACGTGACCGCGCCCTCGGCGGTGTTGAGCGACCTGATGACCTGGTAGCTCAACTCGAACTGGGATTTCGCCCATTGGAGCTTCCTGCGTGAATCGTCAGACAGCTGCAACTGATCGGCATTCAGGCCGCTCAGAAGCGCCGACAGGCTCGCGGGGGCCTTCTTCCCTGTCGGTTTCCCCGCATCCAGCGACGAAAGAAGCGTTGCAGCGTTCTGAAGGGATGTGCCCTCGATCTTCTCACTCATGGATCCTCCTCCTGTAACTCTCTCCGGCTATTATACACCCTCCGGAAACATGCCACACTGGGGCAATTTCTGGGGTTCGCGCCTCGCGTCCGTCACGGCGTCTTCAAGGGCGTTTCGGGAAACGCTCCGACGCTGGCGCATATCATCCAATGTCGGCGGACGATGCGTGACGGGGAAAAATACGTGGTAGAATCGCGACGTTCACCGTGGGGCGATCTATTGCCGGTTTCGAAAAAAACATCGAAACAACTCAGAAGCCGAGAGGTGCATCGTGAAATTCAGGAAGTATTCGTTCTGGGCGCTGTTTGCCGTTCTGCTGGTCGTCTCCGCTGCCGCGGCGGAAAACCGTCTGATATTCGCCGTCAGCCTCATCAGGCACGGCGATCGTGCGCCCTATGCTGCCATGAACAGCACGACCGTCACTTATGAGTGGCCTGACGGCATCGGGGAGTTGACCCCCGAGGGCATGAACCAGGAATATCAGCTCGGAAAACGATTCAGAGAGCGTTACGTCGACACGTTCAAACTGCTTCCGCCGACCTACAGGCCGAATTCCCTGTATGTCCTGTCGACGAGCGCGAACAGGACGGTCATGAGCGCCCAGTCGTTCCTCGCCGGCCTGTATCCGGACGGGACGGGACCGCGTCTGGGGAACGGGTTCCGCGCCCTTCCGAACCTGCGCCAGCCCGTGCCGGTCATGACGATTCCACGGGGTGCCAAAAACATCATCAATCCCGAGCACGAGGACGCGGAAAAGGTGCATCAACTCATCGTCAAACACGGATTCACCCAGCCCGAATGGATCAGGAAAGAAAAGGAACTCGAGGCTGACTTCAAACGCTGGAGCAGGATTCTCGGCGTCGAGATCCGAAACCTGGAGGAGTTTCTCATCCCGGCCGACCACGTCTACTGCATGTCGGTTCATGGCGTTCCCATGCCGAAGGGGCTGACGAAAGCCGACACGGAAAAGATCGTCAGGGAAAAAATGAGCGCCTGTGCGATCCGGTTCGTTCCGAAAGAGGTGGCGCGGCACATGGCGTCGGGATTCCTGACGAAACTTGATGCCGATATGCGCGCCGCCTCGGAGGGAAAACAAAAATATCAATGCTTATTATATATAGGTCACGACGATTCGATTCTCGGTCTCATGAGCGCCCTTGGTAAGCCGCTCGCAAACAATCCCGCCTACGCCTCCCACGTCGATTTCGAACTGTATCGCGACGGAGCGAACTGCACCGTGAAAACATTCTTCAACGGGAAGCCCGTTCCGCTCGCGGGTGACGGCAGGGAAACGCTCTCGTTGAAAGAGTTTTTGGAATATATCAAGCCGAACGTTGATCCCTGTCCGTGAAAACGTCCGAAACGCCGGAAACATCCGAGCCCGAGGCTGGGCGGCGATCGCCGGGAGGATTCGAATGCCTTCGAGATTCAAGGAACAAGCTCAGCGCCTGGAACAGGCGAAACTCGTCATGATGCGTGCCGCAGCGATCGCACCGGCCGAACTCAAGACGTGCATCGACGAGGTGACGGCGTTCGTGTGGGCGAAGAAGTTCCCCATGGCCGAGCTTCGCTGCCGGCAGAACATCGATGCGCTCGACCGGCAGCCCGAACTCAGGGATCTTCTCTGCACGATTTTTCCCGACTTCGACCGGTTCGTCGGGGTCCGGAAGGCGGCGCGGGGGTGAAGACGGATCGCCGTTCCCTGACTCCTCGTCTCACACAAGGAACACGACGATCGCTTACATGCTCGATGCCGTTCGTGCTGAGCCTGCCGAAGCACGAGTGCTCTCGCCCTTCGACAGGCTCTGGGCGAACAGGGGGCGCGCCGATGCGGATATACTATATATTGAATGCGATACTAGACGCCCGCTCTATGAGACGCATGCTCGTTTCTCCCGCCATACCCAGAGGGCCCTGCACGAGCATGTGAGGGTTTCTCCCGGTAAATACGAATGCCGGGGAACAGGGATTACTGGGGAAGGATCGTGACCGGCTGGGAGGAAATGCAGTAATTCGGGGGGTTCGCGAGGTCCTGGAGGGTGTTGTGGCCGGCTTTGACGGTGATCTTGTGGCTTCCGATCAGGAACAGGTCGCGGGAGTTGTTCTTGACCTTGAGAATCAGCGTCTTCGAAGCCACGATTTTCACGTCCGCCGCGGTCGCTTCGACAACGGCCGAAATATCGCTCTTGTTATCGACGGTTCCGGTCGAGATCTGGAAGCATTTGTCGAGAGTTGCCTGACAGGCCCCGGTGAAAAAATCTGAGGCGCCGGTTGCCGACATCTTTCGGCTGAAGACGAGGTGGAGCTCGTCGTTGACGTTCTGCGCATCGACGGCGCCGGAGTTATTCTTGTCGAGCCACTTCACCTGGACGAGCGTCAGCGGAGGAAGATAGGAAAAATAGATATTGTCTTCGGCGCTTGACACGGACCTGTCGGGACCGCCGGAGACAACGGTGCCTGACTCCGTCGAAACGGCATAGGTTTTGCCCCACGGGTCGATCGGCGCCTTGTTCAGATATCGGCCGGTAAGAAGCGAAACGCTGTCCGAATTGTACGGGCCTTCCCGGGTTTCATAGACCATCAGCGCGCGGGCGATTTCCTCGAGGTCGGTTTTGGCCTTGGCGATGCGCGCCTCTTCGACGTAGGACTGAACGTAGGGCAGTGCGGCGCTGGCCAGGATCGCCAGGATCGATATGACGACCAGCAACTCGATCAGCGTGAAACCGCGTTTCATAGAGGAGTTCTCCTTCCCTTTTCCGGTGTGCGTTCTATGGGAGTCTGACCGGCGGGCTGTATGGGAAATGCGAGGGCATTCGTCCAAAAGGAACGGGTTGCCGGGAAATGGGGCGAAATCCTCCCCACATCCATTGTACCACATGCGGAAAGAAACCGATACGTTCACGAATTGCAGAATGCCCGAGTGTTCTCGTCGTCGATGCGGCCGCGATACATACGTAAAGGAATAGAATGCTCAGGGCCGGGGGATCATCGGGCGGACGGCGTTCCATACGTCCTGAACCGACTGGAAGTCGGCATCTTTGGCGGGCGCGAACGTCTGTCGCAGAGGCTCGGCGGCGCCCGAGGCGGTGCATTTCAGCAGAGCTTCCAAAAAGCGCTCGCGCAGGTTGACGGGGCAGTCTTTCCGGCAGACGAGCACGTCGGAAGGAACTTCGTCGGTCTTGCCCAGGACAAGAATGCGGTTGAGCTGCTTCGGGTCGCCGATCGTTTTCAACGTAGCCTCGAGGCAGACCCCGACGTCGATTTTCCCGTCGAGAACCGCGCCGAGGATTGCGTCGTGTCTCTTGAGGAAGAGAACCTTGCATGCTTTGTGCGGGTCGATCTTGAGGCGTTTCAGGAGATACAGCGGATACAGATAGCCGCTGGCGGATTCGGGATCGACGAAACCGACGGTTTTTCCGCGAATGTCGTCGAGACCGAGAACGCGACCGTTGTTCAGGGTAATGAAAACGCCCCGATATGCCGTGCCGCCCGGATGTCGTGCCTTCGCGATCGGCATCAGGTCTCCCTTTTCGTTGGCGATGACGTACGCCATCGGGCCCACCCAGGCAAAATCGATCTTACCGCGGATGAGGGCGGCCAGAACGCTGGTGTAGTCCTGGCCCGTCACAAGGCGGACCTCTTTCACCCCCATCTCCTTTTTCAGAAACGCGAAAAGCGTGCTGACGTGGTGCATCATTTCCGAAAGGCTCAGATATGGTGGCCGACCGATCAGGACCGATTTCTGATCCAGCTGGATTGGTGGCTGCGGAACCACGGGCGGGGGCGGAGGCGGCTGGGGCGGTTCCGTCTCAGGCGAGCCGGGGGATGATGCCTCGTCATCGGTTTGATACCAGGAATCGTCTTCATCCGTGTATCCTTGGTAATTCGTGTTCGCATAGGGATCGTCCGAACGCACGGGGGGGAAGTCCTGACTCTCCGCGAATCCCACGTTCACGCTGAAAACGAGGAGGAGTGCGAAGAGCAGGCATGTGCCGGACGATCTGAACATCTTCATGGCGGACTCCGTTTGCAAAAGGTGTTTCTTCTGTTGTAGACAAAGAACCCTCGCAGGTCAAGCCTCCCGGGGAATATCCCGGACGGACTGCGAGACGAAACAATCGGCACGGACGCGGTATCCGGAAGGAGATTCATTCGATGCAGAAGACACGTATTGGAATTCTTGGCTACGGCAACCTCGGAAAAGGCGTTGAGTTCGCGATCCGGCAGAACCCCGACATGGAACTCACGGCCGTCTTCACGCGCCGGGCCCCCGAAACCCTCAGGATTGCGACTCCGGGCGTGAACGTCTACGGAGCCGACATGATGGAACGGATGCGGGGTTCCATTGACGTGCTGATCCTGTGCGGCGGAAGCGCGACCGACCTCCCGGAGCAGGGGCCGGCATGTGCCGCCCTGTTCAACACCGTCGACAGCTTCGACACTCACGCCAAGATTCCCGAATACTTCGCCGCCGTCGACAGGGCCGCGCGCAGCGGCAGCAACGTCGCGATCATTTCCGTCGGCTGGGATCCCGGCATGTTCTCTCTCAATCGACTGTATGCGAACTGCATTCTGCCTGAAGGGAAGGATTACACCTTCTGGGGCGAGGGTATCAGCCAGGGCCACTCCGACGCGATCAGGCGCATCGAGGGTGTCGTGGACGGGAAACAATACACGATCCCCGTTCCCGATGCTCTCGAAGCCGTGCGGGGCGGCGGGAGCCCGGACCTCACCCCCCGCCAGAGCCATACGAGACACTGCTTTGTGGTCGCCGAGCCCGGAGCGGACAAGGCGCGCATCGAGCGGGAAATCAGGACGATGCCGAATTATTTCTCAGATTATAATACCACCGTGAATTTCGTGACCCAGGAGGAGCTTGACCGCGACCACGGCCGCATGCCGCACGGAGGCTTCGTTCTCAGGCGGGGCACCACCGGATCCGGCACGAACCACCTGATCGAGTATTCCCTGAAACTCGACTCGAACCCGGAATTCACGGCGAACGTCCTCGTCGCCTACGCCCGGGCCGCCAATCGGCTCGCTTCGGGAAAAGCCGTCGGCGCAAAAACCGTGTTCGACATTCCTCCGGCCTGGCTGTCTCCGAAAACCGACGAAGAACTCCGAAAAACCATGCTCTGACCGCGGGCGGTGCGCGTGCTCCGCTTCCAACTTCTCTTTCGGGAAGGATTGTGATATAATTAACATAGTTCTCTGAGAACGAGGTTTCGACCGGGTTCGAAGAGCGCATGGCCTCTGACAACGTTCTGAAGCATTCATGCCAAGACGGGGTTGCTCCGGCTTCTCTTTTCCCGTTCTGGCGCCAGGAAAGGGTGGAACGTGGAAAACAGGATCGCGTTGATAGGCATCATCGTCGAAAACCCGGAGATCACCGACCGGCTCAATCAGATTTTACATGATTGTCGCCAGTACATCGTCGGCCGCATGGGGATTCCCTACGCCAAGCAGAACATCGGGATCATCAGCGTCGTCATCGACGCCCCCAATACGATCATCAGTGCGCTTTCCGGCAAACTCGGCCTGCTGGAGGGCATCAGCGTCAAGACCGTCTATTCGAAAAAGCGAGGAGAATAGAACATGTACGATCCCCGATCGCTTCGTGCCGCCGAGTTCATCGATGATGCGGAAATAAGGGAGACCCTGGAGTTCGCGGCGAAGAACAAGAGCAATCGCCCGCTGATCGAAGCCCTGATCGAGAAGGCGCGCGCCTGCAAGGGGCTCTCCCATCGCGATGCCGCCATCCTGCTCGAGTGCGACCTGCCCGACGCGAACGAGAAACTGTTCGCCCTGGCCCGCGAGATCAAGCAGAAGATCTACGGCAACCGCATCGTCATGTTCGCCCCGCTCTACCTGTCGAATTACTGCGTCAACGGCTGCGTCTACTGACCGTATCACTGCTCGAACCGGCACATCACCCGGAAAAAACTCACCCAGGAAGAGATCAAAAACGAGGTGATCGCCCTCCAGGATATCGGTCACAAGCGCCTCGCGCTCGAAACCGGCGAGGATCCCGTCAACAATCCCATCGAATATGTACTCGATAGTATAAAAACGATCTACGGGATCAGGCACAAGAATGGCGCCATCCGCCGCGTGAACGTGAACATCGCGGCGACCACCGTCGAGAACTACGCGAAACTGAAGGCCGCCGGCATCGGCACGTATATCCTGTTCCAGGAGACCTACCACCGGGAAACCTACGAGAAGCTCCATCCGACCGGCCCCAAGCATGACTACGCATGGCATACCGAGGCGATGGACCGCGCGATGGACGGCGGCATCGACGACGTCGGTTGCGGTGTCCTGTTCGGGCTGAACCTGTACCGCTACGACTTCGTCGGGCTGCTCATGCACGCCGAGCACCTCGAGGCGGCCAAGGGCGTCGGGCCGCACACCATCAGCGTGCCGAGAATCTGCCCCGCCGACGACATCTCGCCGAACGCCTTCTCCAACGCGATCGACGACGACACGTTCGCCAAGATCGTCGCGATGCTGCGCATCGCCGTTCCCTACACCGGCCTGATCGTCTCGACCCGAGAATCGCGCGCATCACGGGAGCGGGTGCTCGACCTGGGCGTTTCCCAGCTCAGCGGCGGCTCGAAGACCAGCGTCGGGGGATACGCCGCCCCCGAACCGGAGGCCGAGAACTCCGCCCAGTTCGAGGTGAGCGACACCCGGCCGCTCGATGAGGTCGTGAACTGGCTGTTGTCCCTGGGCTATATCCCGAGCTTCTGCACCGCCTGCTATCGCGAGGGCCGCACCGGCGACCGGTTCATGAGGCTGGCGAAATCGGGCAGCATCGCGAACTGCTGCCAGCCGAACGCCCTGATGACGCTGAAGGAGTATCTCGAGGACTATGCTTCCCCGGACACCCGCGCCAAAGGAGAAAAGGTCATTGCCGAGGAACTCAAACGCATTCCCGCGGAGAAGGTTCGCCGCATCGCCGGGGAGTATCTTGCCTCGATCCATCTCGGGAAGCGCGACTTCCGCTTTTGACATTCCGCAAATAGGCAGTATGCCGGCGGGAAGGATGCTGGTATAATCCCTCCGTGCCGCCATGCCGCGGGGTCGGATTCGGCCCGCGGCGCATCTCGGGGCGGAAGGAAGGAACAGGAATGATGAGCATGAAACATACGGCAGCCGCACTCGCGATCGTCGCGACGCTCGCCTGCGGCGGAGCATGCCCCGTGTCCGCCGAGGAGGGTGCGGAGGGGAGGGAGGGGACGGCTGTCGCTCGAGGAAAGGACGAGATCGTGACCATTGACATCGCTTCCAGATGCGGAGATATCGGCGAACGGGTCGCCAGGCTGGCGCCCGTGGAGATGAAGGTCGACCTCTCGTTCCTTTCCCGAAACGAGAAGAGGGCCCTCGCGAAACTGATCGAGGCCGCCGCCCTGATCGACGAGATCTTCTTCAACCAGACATACCACCTGAACAACGAGTTCAGGGCCGCCATCCGGAACGCGAAGGATCTGGATCCGAACTTCGCCACGTATTTTGAGATCATGGCCGGTCCGTTCGACCGCATCGACGGCGACAGGCCGTTCATCGGCTCCCTGACGAGACCGAAAACGTCGAACCTGTACCCAGTGGACATGACGCGAGAAGAACTGGAGACCTGGATCAAAGACCACCCCGCCGACGAACAGGCGTTCAAGAGCAACTTCACGGTCATCGCCCGAAAGGGCGGCAAACTCGTCGCGGTTCCCTATTCCGAGGTCTATAAAACGTGGCTTGAACCCGCGGCTGAGTTGCTGCGCGAAGCGGCGGTGCTGTGCGGGAACGAGAGCCTGAAGAAGTTCCTGCGAAGCCGCGCCGACGCCTTCGCCTCGAACGACTATTACCAGTCCGACATCGACTGGATGGATGTCGCCGACAGTCCGATCGACGTGACGATCGGCCCCTACGAAGTGTATGAAGACCGGATGTTCGGCTACAAGGCCGCGTTTGAAGCGTTCATCACCGTCGTGAACCCCGAAGAGTCGAAGAAGCTCCAGGTCTACCAGAATTACCTGAAAGAACTCGACGAGAACCTTCCGATGCCGGCCGGCGCGAAATGGATCCGCGACCGGTACGAATCGCCGATCCGGGTGGTGGATGTGATCGGCACCGGCGGCGACTGCCGCCAGGGCGTTCAGACGCTGGCGTTCAACCTGCCGAACGACGAGCGCGTGCGGCAGGCGAAGGGAAACAAGCAGGTCCTGCTCAAGAACATCATGACCGCCAAATTCGAGGGCATCCTGCGTCCGATCGCCGCCGAAGTGCTTTCGGAGACCGACGTAAAGGACCTCTCCGCCGAGGCGTTTTTCCTGACCGTGCTCCAGCACGAGATCGGGCACAGCCTCGGGCCGTCGATGGTGACGGTCGGCGGCAAGACCGACGAGGTGGGCAAGTTCCTGAAGGAAAAATACTCGGCGATCGAGGAAGCGAAGGCCGACACGCTTTCGATGCTGAACACCCTGTATCTGCTCGACAAGGGCGCGGTCGCGAAGGAACTCGAAAAGACGCTGCTTCCCACCTACCTGGCCGGGCTGTTCCGGACGATCCGGTTCGGCCTCGAGGAGGCGCACGGCACGGGCGTCATGATCCAGTTCAACTTCCTCGCCAAGAAGGGGGCGATCTCCTACGACGCGGCGACGAAAAAATTCGTGGCCCACGCCGCCGACATCCGCGGCCATTTCCGGGAACTCGCCCGAATTCTGCTTGATATAGAAACGAAAGGTGACTACGCCGCCGCCGATGCCCTGATCAAAAAATACGGCGCCCCGACGGCCGAGGTGAAAGAGGCGCTCACCCGCCTGACCCACGTGCCGGTGGACATCAGGCCGATCTATCCCGAGGTGAAATGACCGGCCAGCGTGCCGATACTCGGTGAATGAGCACGAGCCCTCTGCCACGCTTCGCGGCGGAGGGCTCGCCGGTTTCGGCGGTGTTTTACTTTGTATCCGTCAGGAAGCGCGCGGCGGGACCGTCGGGGTCGATCACGTCTTTCAGGTCGCTCCAGGGGATGACCAGCTCGGTGACGCCCATGGCATACGGGGCGATTTCATACGGGTTGAAACAGAACGCCAGTCCCTCTTTCGAGACGAGAAAGTTCGTGTTGAGGGCGAACGTGTTCCGTTCGAACTGGAAACCGGCCTGTTCGTAGGTCTCGTCGGGCTTCAGTTCCCGGACTCGCCGGAAATGCCTCTCGGCGATCGCGGTCAGCTCGGCAGCCTTGTCTTTCGCGATCAGGGAGGACAGCTCGACGGGCTTGCCCGTTTTCATCGAGAACACCATGTAGATGAAGTTCGAGTTCGGGTGCGCTCCGCCGGTGAACACCGAATCGAGCGTCCAGAGGGAGAGCAGATCCTCGTCGGCGTAACGGATCTCGGTATCGAATTTGAGCGACCAGGCGCCGGGCATCTCCGGCGTTTCGCGCACCGATGCGGCGTAATCGGCGGCGAACTGGTCGACCATCTTCTCGACGGACGGGGCCGGCGTTTCGCCGACGATGGCCAGCAGGCGCTCACGGATTGCCTTGTTGATGGCATCGGGAACGGCGGCGTCGGCTTTCCCGGTCGAAACCAGGACGGGGTAGCGGATATCGATCTCGGCGGCGATGACGTCCTTGTTGTCGGTCTTCGGCGGAGGAACCTGCCGGGTCAGGTGCTGCATGTCTGCGGACACATCGCCGGTGATCCGAACGGGGGCCGCCCAGGCGGCGCCGCTGAGCGCGAGACAGAGCGAGACGATCAGAAGAGCGAAAGCCTGTTTCATGTATTCTCTCCGATATATAAACCGTGCGTCATTGCGGCGGGAACGTGTTGTAGAACGACCTGTAGGAGCCGCGCTTGTAGACGCTCCATGGCTGCCAGTTCGTGCAGTTGTTGCTCATCTGGAGCATGACGCGGATGTTGGTCTCCGGGTCGAACAGGTCTTCGTTCGAGGACAGGTTGTACTGTCTCAGGCGTGCGGGGCCGAGGTTGCCGAGCATGTTGATCTGGAAGAGACCGTAGGACCTGTCGCCGGTGCTGGCGTTGCCGTTGAAGGCCCGCGGGTTGCCTCCCGATTCGGCCATGCCGATCGCCCAGGCCATCCTGAGATTCTCGCCTGACAGTCCGGCGCGTTCCAGCCAGGCCAAAAGGGCTCTTCCGCCCCTCGCCCCGGCGGCCGGCGCGGCGACGTTCGGGTTGGCGACGAACGAACTTGCGTTGGAGGGGGTTGATGAGGACGAAGACGTGGAGCGGGTTTCCGAAGAAGAGAGGTTGCCGCTGGTTCCGGGAATCGTCAGTTCCCATCCGGGGTAGATCAGGTTCGGATTCTTGGCGAGGCTCGGGTATTTATCCTTGTTCGCTTCGACGAGGTCCCAGTAGCGGGCGCCGTTGCCGAGATAGCGCGAGGCGATCTTCCACAGACTGTCTCCGGGAACGACGGTATACGTCCCGCCGCCGGACGACGCGGCCTGCGCCGTGGAATCGCTCGCAGGCGTCGTGGACGTCGTGGGCGCCGTGGGCGGCGTGGGCGTGGAATCGCCCGGCGTCCTGGTGCCTGCGGCCTGCTCGAGCTGATCGATCATCTTCGTCAGCTGGTCGAGCAGCGAGGTCAACTCGTCGACGGACTTGGTCAGTTCGTTCAGCCGGGCCGCGTCGCTCGCGGAGAAGATGTCGTCGGTCACCGTGACGGAGGTGCCGCCGAACGTCGACGCCGCTCCCTCGGCAGAAAAGGCCGGAGCCGCGAAGGCCCAGATTCCAATGACCATCGACAGGAGGATGTTCCTGATCGCCACATGCGTCTTGTTCATCTGCCATTCCCTCAGATTCGTTAAGTTCGAAGGACGACGGCACGTTATCACCGTATGTACAGGATACAGGAAACGGGGAAAAAAGTTTCGCCATTTTGGAAAGAAAGTTGGGAAGGGAGGGAATCGATTGCATTTTCCCGGAGGATGGTGTGAAATTCCTTCGAATGGAGATTCTTTCTCAGCACCAACGCAAGCTTCAGAGACTGAAAGTCATTTACGCGGTCGCGCTCAGCCTGATCGCAATGACGATTCTGTCGTCTTCCCTCCTGATGAATCGGATCATCGTCCATTCGCGGGGTGATTCGCGGGTGATCAACCTGTCGGGAAGGCAGCGAATGCTGAGCCAGCGCCTGACCAAATGCGCCCTTGCGCTCGAGAGAGAGCTTCCTGCCGGGGAGCGCGACAGGCTTCGGGAAGAGATGGCGAGTTCCTTCGCGGACTGGACGGCCGCTCACGAAGGCCTTCAGCGGGGAAACGAGCGCCTCGGGCTTCCGGTCCCGGCGCTTTCCACGGAGATCCGGAGCCTGTTCGCGGAAATCGCGCCGTACTATGCATCCATGGTCCAGGTTCTCAGCGGAGCGATCGCCCGGCTGAAAGCGAACGATGCCGCAGCTTCCGGCACGCTTCGCATGACCGTCGAAACTCTCATCGCCAACGAGCCGCATTTTCTTCGCCTGATGGACAAGATCACGTTCCAGTTCGACCGGGAAGCCAAGGAGCGCGTCGACTCGATGCGATTCCTCGAGTTCGTCATCCTCGCTCTCGGGTTGGCCGTTCTTCTCGCCGAATTCCTGATGGTATTCCGGCCTTCCCTCGTCGAGTTGTCCGAAATGATGGGGATTCTCGAAAAGAGAACGCACGAACTGATCGAGGCGAACACGCTCCTCCAGGGGGCCCTGGAGGAGGCACAGCATCTCGAGGTGCTCGCCAATTCCGCCAGCAAGGCGAAGTCGGATTTTCTGGCGAACATGTCCCATGAAATCCGCACGCCCATGAACGCCATCATCGGCATGGCCTACCTGGCTCTCCGGACCGACCTCGACGCCAGACAGCGCGAGTATGTCGGCAGAATACATACCGCAAGCTATAATCTTCTCGGCATCGTGAACGGCATTCTCGACCTGTCGAAAATCGAGGCCGGGAAGCTCGTGCTCGAAAAATCCGCGTTCGATCTCGGCGATGTTCTTGACCACGTCGCTACGGTGACGAGCCCGAGAGCTTTCGAGAAGGGGCTGGAACTCGTGTTCCGCCTTTCGCCGGCTCTTCCCTCGATTCTCCACGGCGACTCGCTGCGACTGGGCCAGATCATCACGAACCTCGTGGGAAACGCGGTCAAGTTCACCGAACGAGGCGAGATCGTCGTCTCCGTGGAGCTGACGGAACAACGCGGGAACAGGGTCGAACTCGGGTTTTCCGTGCGCGACACGGGCATCGGGATTCCCGAAGACAAAATCGGCTGCCTGTTCGATGATTTCACCCAGGCCGACGGCACCATCACCCGAAAATACGGAGGAACGGGGCTCGGCCTTGCGATTTCGAAGCGCATGGTCGAACTGATGGGGGGCAGGATCGGCCTGGAAAGCTCGCCCGGCCAGGGAAGCACGTTCCGGTTCACCGCCTGGTTCGATGCGGAGTCTCCGCATGGCGTGTCGATCGTCGTTCCCTCATCGATTGCCGGTAGTCGCGTTCTCGTCGCGGATGACAGCGATGCGGCGCGGGCGGTTCTCGCGGAAATGCTCGGTGAGTCCAACTTCCGGGTGACGGTCGCTTCGTCCGGGCATGAAGCCGTCGAGGCCGTGAAGGCCGCCGACGCGTCCGAACCGTTCGCGTTCATCTGCATGGATTGGAAAATGCCGCACATGGACGGGCTCGAAGCCGCCAGGATCATCAAGGCAGAGTCTTCTCTGAAACAGCCGCCGAAGATCCTGCTGGTGACCGGGTTCGGCCAGGAGTTGACCGACAGTGACTCCGGAAAACGCTGGGTTGACGGGGTACTGCACAAGCCCGTCATGCCCCGTCAGATGAATGCCTCCATCACGCAGATGTTTGCGACGGTTCCCGCGCCGGGGGAGCCGGGCGGACCGGAGGCGGGAATCGTTTGCGGGCGTCTGCCGGGCATGCGCGTTCTTCTCGTGGAAGACAACGAGGTGAACCGGCAGATCGCCGTCGAACTGCTCGATTCCGAAGGCGTGATCGTCGATGTGGCCGAAAACGGGGTGGCGGGCGTGGAGATGGTTTCCCGAAGTCTCCCGGACAGACCGTACGACGCGGTCCTCATGGACCTGCAGATGCCCGTCATGGACGGTCTGACGGCAACGGAGACGATCCGCCGGGATCCGCGGTTCGCGAACCTCCCCATCATCGCGATGACCGCCAGCGCCATGACCACGGAAAGCGAGCGGTGTCTCGAGGTCGGAATGACCGACCACCTTTCCAAGCCGATCGATCCCGAGCTGCTCGTGTTGACGCTCGCCCGCCATTACCGCCCCTCCCCCGGAGACGAAAGCGGAGTCCGAACGCCCATTGAACGGCAGACCCTTGCCGATGCGCCGGGCCGTCCCGGCACGGCGGAAGGAGTTCTCTCGAAAGTTTCGGGAATCCCCGGCCTCGACGTCGCTGGCGGCCTCCGTCGGGTGGCTAATAATAGCTATCTATATATAAATCTTCTCGCGAAATTCGTCGAGGAGCAGGAAGCGTCCGCCGCAGACATACGAAGAGCCCTGGCGAAGGGGGACCGTCTTTCCGCCCAGCACATCGCACACGCGACGAAAGGCATTGCCGGAAATCTCGGCGCATTCGAACTGGCGTTGCGGGCCGGCGACGTCGAGCGCGGCCTTCGCGACGGCCTGCCTGACGACCGGCTCGAGGAAACCATCGGGCGTTTTTCCGAGTTGCTGGCCTCCCTGTTCGCACGGATCCGGTCGGCCCTGAAAACGGGAGAGAAGCCCGGGGCAGCGACCGCTGAAGGACCGCCGGTCGACGTAAACGACGTTTTCGAGCGGCTTTCCATGCTGGCCGGGCTGCTCGAATCCAGCGACATGCGCTCGATGACGTGTTTCGAGGAACTGAAGCCCGCGCTGATGAGCCTGGGGGTGAAATCCGAGGTTGCTGCCTTCGAAAAATCGCTCATGAAGCTCGAATTCGAAACGTGTCTGGACATGGTCCGCGTTCTTGACGGGAAACTTCGTTCCGGATCACAGGAAACAACATGAAAAAATCCGAAGAAAGAAAACCGTGCATCCTGATCGTGGATGACGTCGCGGACAACATCATCATGCTGGACGGTCTTCTGAGGGATACATACCAGGTCAAAGCCGCCGGCAGCGGGGAAAAAGCCCTGAAGATCCTTGCGACCGGGCCGCGGCCCGACCTGATCATTCTCGACATCATGATGCCCGAGATGGACGGATTCGAGGTCTGCCGGCGGCTGAAGGCGGATCCCGCTCTGGCCGACATCCCCGTCATCTTCCTGACCGCCAGGAATTTCGTGGAGGATGAAACCGCCGGACTGGATGCCGGCGCGGTCGATTTCATCGCGAAACCCGTGCATCCGCCGATCGTTCTCGCAAGAGTGCGGACGCACCTTCTTCTGAAGCAGGCGCGCGACGTGCTCCGTCAGCGCAACGAATTGCTGGAGAACAATCTGAGGGCGGCGGCGCGCATCCAGGAAAACCTCCTGCCGAAGCAGGACCTGAAGGACGAGCGCCTGCGATGCAGGTGGCGGTTCCGGCCCTCCGAGACCGTCGGCGGCGATCTGCTGAATTATTTCCTGTTGGACCGGGACCACGTGGGGGCCTATATCCTGGACGTGGCAGGGCATGGCCTGCCGGCGGCGATGGTCACGTTCGCCATTTCCCAGGCCATGCAGCCGCTTTCGGGACTGCTTGCGGGGGGATGTCCGCCGCAGGCGGATATCGCACGGCCCGGAGCGGTCCTGGGCAAGCTCTCCGAGTTGTTCCCGTTCGACCGGTTTCAAAGTTGCTTCACCATCGCGTACCTCGTCATCGATCTGAAGAACGGCAGGGTTCTATCCAGCACCGCCGGGCACCCCTATCCGCTCATCGTGAGAAAAAACGGCGATCTCATTCATCTCAACAAGGGCGGGCCTCTCATCGGCATCGGTGAGCCCAGGTTCCTGGAGCTGGAAGAGACGCTCTGCCACGGTGACAAGCTGGTTCTCTACACGGACGGGGTGACGGAGTTGCACGATCCCGAGAGGAACATGTTCGGACTCGAGCGTCTCGAGCAAATTCTGAAGAAAAGCGCCGGCGATCCCGTCGACGAGATCGGCGATACCATCCTGACGGCCCTCGCGAACTTCGCCGGAGCGGCGAAACCCGCTGACGATATTACCCTGCTCGGAATGGAATACGTCTGAGAAGCGGGAAAAGCCCCGACTGAGTCGCCGGCCGCGCATTGTTGCCGGATCCGGTCCGGGCATGGTAAGGTGTGCGGGAATGCGCGCTCTGCGGGCGAATCGACGTGCGAGCGGCGAGAGGATGTCTTCCGGGAAAGAACCGCCGGACGACTTATATATAAATAGATATAATATGAGCGGCTCCGGGACACGCCGGTTCCGCGCGTGAGATCGGGAAAGCCCGCCGAAGACGCTCGGCGGCCTGAATAGATTGTCCGAAATACGATCTGACGGAGGAGAGGCCGATGGCAGCAAAGAAGTCCCAGTCCACCGAGAGAGCGAAGGCGCCGCGCGCGGCGGAGGCCCGGCAGGAACGGCCGAGGGACGAGCACGAGAAGCTCTGGAAGCTGATGGAGGATACGTATCTCGAGAACGACGTCCAGTCGCTCCAGAAGTCGTTCGCGGACCACCTGGAGTATTCGCAGGCCAAGAACCGGTACATCGCCACGAAACACGATCTCTACCAGTGCCTGGCGTACTCGATCCGCGATCGGCTGATGGAGCGGTGGAACGACACGATGAACACGTATTACGAGGAGAACGTGAAGCGCGTCTATTACCTCTCGCTCGAATACCTGATGGGCCGGACGCTCGGCAACAGCCTCGTGAACCTCGGCATCGCGGGCGAAGCCGGAAAAGCCCTGTCTGAGCTGGGCTACAGCCTCGAGGAGCTGCGCGAGCTCGAGCCGGATGCAGGCCTCGGCAACGGCGGTCTGGGGCGGCTTGCAGCCTGTTTTCTCGACTCGATGGCCTCGCTGAGCCTGCCGGCCGAAGGATACGGCATCAGATACGAGTACGGCATCTTCGAGCAGAAGTTCGAGGACGGCTTCCAGGTCGAAAAGCCGGATCACTGGCTCAGATACGGCAACCCGTGGGAAATCGTCAGGCCCGAGTTCAGCTACAACGTCGGATTCGGCGGGCACGTCGAAAAGAATGTCGACGAGCGCGGCCGGCTCACATGCCGGTGGGTGCCGGAAGACCAGGTCGTCGCCGTCGCTTACGACACGCCGATTCCGGGGTATCTCAACCGCACGGTCAACACCATGCGCCTGTGGTCTGCGCGAACGCCCGGCGAGTTCTCGCTCAGGCATTTCAACGAAGGCGATTACATGAGCGCCGTGCAGGAAAAGATCCTCGACGAGAACATCTCGAAGGTGCTCTACCCCGCCGACGAGCGCCAGGCAGGCAAGGAGCTGCGACTCAAGCAGGAGTATTTCTTCGTCTCCGCCACGCTCAAGGACATCATTCGCCGCTTCAGGATCAAGAACACCAACCTGCGCCTCCTTCCGACGAAGGTCGCCATCCAGCTCAACGACACGCATCCCGCGCTCGGCATCCCCGAGCTCATGCGTCTGCTCGTCGACGAGAACGATTTCACCTGGGAAGAAGCGTTCAAGGTCTGCATCGATACCTTCGGCTATACAAACCACACGATCCTGCCCGAAGCCCTCGAACGCTGGCCCGTCCAGATGTTCGAGAAACTCCTGCCGCGCCATCTCGAGATCATCTACGAGATCAACCGCCGGTTCCTCGACGAGGTGGCGGCGAAGTTTCCGAACGAACCGGAACTGGCCGCGAAACTCTCGATCATCGAAGAGGGCGCCGTCAAGTCCGTCCGGATGGCTCACCTGGCCATCGTCGGCAGCCACTCGGTGAACGGCGTGGCCCAACTGCACAGCGATATCCTCAAGGCGAAGACCTTCAACGACTTTTACCGGCTCTGGCCGGAGCGGTTCAACAACAAGACCAACGGCGTCACCCAGCGCCGCTGGCTCAAACTCTGCAACCCGCGCCTGGCCGACCTGATCGGGAGCCGGATCGGCGGGAAGTTCATGACCGACCTGTACGAACTGAAGAAGCTGGCGCCGCTCGCTGACAACATGACGTTCGTCAAACAGTTCCGCGACGTGAAGGCCGCCAACAAGAAAGACCTGGCTGCCCTCGTGAAGAAGCTGACCGGCATCGAGATCGACCCGGCTTCGATCTACGACTGCCAGATCAAGCGGCTCCACGAATACAAACGCCAGCTCCTGAACCTGCTCCACATCGTCGTCCTCTACAACCGCATCAAATCTGGCCGGGCGGGCGACATGGTGCCTCGCACCTTCATCTTCGGGGCGAAGGCCGCGCCGGCATACCGCATGGCCAAACTGATCATCAAGCTCATCAATTCGGTGGCGAACGTGGTCAACAACGATCCCGACGTGGGAAAACGGCTCAGGGTCGTGTTCCTGGAAAACTACTCCGTCTCCCTGGCCCAGCACATCATCCCGGCCGCCGATGTCTCCGAGCAAATCTCGACCGCCGGCATGGAAGCCTCCGGCACCGGCTGCATGAAGCTCTCGATGAACGGCGCCCTGACCATCGGCACGCTCGACGGCGCCAACATCGAGATCATGGAGGAGGTCGGCCCCGAAAACTTCTTCCTGTTTGGCCTCAAGGCCGAGGACGTGCAGGCGCTCCGAGCTTCAGGTTACAGACCCTCCGAGTATTACGAGCGGAACCCCGAGCTGAAACAGGTCATCGACATGATCGCCGGGGGGAGCTTCTGCCCCGAACAGCCAGACCTGTTCAAGCCGATCGTGGATTCCCTGCTCTCTGGCGGCGACTACTTCATGGTGCTCGCCGATTTCGACGACTACGTGCGCTGTCAGCAGCGGCTCGAGGATACCTACCGCGACCAGGAAACATGGGCCCGGATGGCCATCCTGAACGTCGCGAAGATGGGAAAATTCTCTTCCGACCGCACCATCAGCCAATACGCCGACGAAATCTGGCGCGTGAAACCCGTCCTCTCGAAACCTCGCAAGAACGGTAAGGAAAGAGACTGATCCCGGACCGAAAAACCTGATCTTTGTCATGAGCCTGCCGAATGGATTGAAGCCTTTCGGCAGGTTTTGCGCCAAGGAAGGGAATGCCGGGGACGTGAGGGTGGTCAGGGGAGGTAGAAGAACAGGACGCCGAGGATGAAATAGACCGACAACAGTTGCGCCCCTTCGACCCAGTTGCATTCGCCGTCGCTGACGATGTGGGCGGTGATCCAGACCGTGGACATGACGGCGAACACTTCGGGGATGGTGAATTCGAGCGACATCGGATGGCCGAGATACCAGGAACAGAGCACCAGCAGAGGGGCGATGAACATGGCCACCTGCATGCTCGATCCGATGGCGATCTCGAGCGAGAGGTCCATCTTGTTCTTGAGCGCCATCAGGACGGCCGTTGAATGCTCGGCGGCGTTTCCGACGATGGCCACGACGATGACGCCGATGAACACCGCGGAGAGGCCCAGCCCTTCCCGCACGGCTTCTATAGATCCCACCATATATTCCGAGAGAACGGCGATGATGACTGTCGTAACCCCCAGGATGCCGAGCGCCTGGCGGAAGGACCACGCATGCTCGGCGATGCCCACTTGCTGTTCTTTCGGCGTTCCCTCTCGCATTCCCGTCGGCGTGACGTGGGTTTTCAGGGAAAACAGGAGCTGGGACGCGTAGGTGATCAATATAATGAAAGATATACCAACCGACACCTTGAATCCGTTCGCTTCGCTCCAGCCGGCCTGCGAGTGCTCAGCCGTGTAGTGATACACGGTCGGGAGGAACAGGGAGATCGCCGCCATGATCAGGGCCGTGGCGGCCGCATTGGTGTGTGTTTTGCTGAAAGACTGTGTCTTGTATTTCATGCCGCCGGCGACCATTGAAATACCGACGACGAGCAGGAGGTTGCCGATGATCGAGCCGGTCAGCGATGCCTTGACGATGTCCGTATACCCCTTGGAAAGGGCGATGAGGCCGATGATGAGCTCCGCCGCGTTGCCGAGCGTCGCGTTCAGCAGGCCCCCCACGGTCGGTCCGGACTTGTCGGCGATGATCTCGGTCGCGTCACCCATGACTTTCGCCAGCGGTATGATGCCAAGGCAGCAGGCGGCGAACAGGGCAATCTGGTTGCTTAGCGCCGGGACGAAGTGGATCAGGAACGCGACGGGGACGAAGATCAAAAGATGGGACAGACTGAGCTTCATGATGATCCCTCATTCTTGGCTGCGTTACGGGGAAAATCGGCGGTTGTGCGCCGGGAGTGTCTCCTCTGACGGATGCAAGACTACTTCATGTCGACCTCGAAAGTAAAACCGCGAACGGTCTGTCCAATGGTTCCAGGCCTTGCGAAGAATCGGAGGGGACGAAAAATCTCTGGTATGATGTCGGGCATGATCGCAGACTTGTTCGTATCACCGTATCAGGAGGCTCCCGCACGATGGTCCGTCACCGCAACGGCTTGATTCCGCTTCTCGTGGTGTTCTCGCTTCTGGGCTCGATAGCCCTGTGGGCGCAGAACCTTGCCGAGTTCGAAAAGAGGGTGGCCAGCTTCACGCTCGCAAACGGGATGAAATTCATCGTCGTCGAGCGGCACGATGCGCCGGTCGTCTCGATGATGACGTTCGCCGACGTCGGCTCGGTCAACGAAACCAAGGGCATCACCGGCATCGCCCACATCTTCGAACACATGGCGTTCAAGGGAACGAGCACCATCGGCACGAAGGACCTCGCGAAAGAGCTCGAGTGCATGAAGAAGGAAGACCAGGCCTTCGCGAAGCTCCGCGCCGAAGAGATCAAGGGGACCCGGGCCGATCCGAAGTTTCTCGAGGCGCTTCGGAAGGAGCTCGACGAGGCGAAGGCGGCCGCGAAGCAGTTCGTCGTGAACAACGAGTTCGCCGAGGCGATCGAGAAAGCCGGCGGCGTCGGCCTGAACGCCTTCACGAGTGCCGATTTCACCGGATATACCTCGAGCCTGCCGTCGAACAAGCTCGAAATGTGGTTTTCGATGGAATCGGACCGGTTTCTCAACCCCTGCCTCCGCGAGTTCTACACGGAAAAGGACGTCATCATGGAGGAACGCCGGATGAATGTCGACAACAGGCCGGTCGGGAAGCTGTTCGAGGAGTTCGGCCACCTCGCCTTCCTCGCGCACCCCTACGGCGAGCCGGGCATCGGCCACATGTCCGACCTGAAGGCGGTCAGCCGGGAAAAGGCCGAACAGTTTTTCAGGAAGCATTACACGGCGTCGAACTTGACCGCGGTCATCGTCGGAGATGCCGATCCGGCGCAGTGCAAAGCATGGGCCGAAACGTATTTCGGGCGCCTCCCGCTCCAGCCGAAGCCCGACCCCGTGGTCACGGAAGAGCCTCCGCAGAAGGGCGAGCGGCGGGTCACGCTCGAACTCCAGAGCCAGCCGTATCTCGTGATCGGCTACCATGTGCCCGACTTCAACGACGCAGCCACCGTGAAGTTCGACGTGCTCAACGACATCGTTTCCGGCGGCCGCTCCTCAAGGCTCTACCGGAAGCTCGTGAAGGAGAAGAAGATCGCCGTCAGCATCGGAACCTGGAGCGGCTATCCCGGCAGCAAATATCCGAATCTCTACTCCTTCTACGCTCTGCCCGCGCAGGGCCATACGCCCGAAGAGTGCGAAGCCGCCATCCTCGAGGAGATCGAGAAGCTCAGGAACGAGCCGGTCACGCCGGAGGAACTCGAGAAAGCGAAGATCCGGACTCGATCGGGTCTGGTCAACAGTCTCGCCACGAACGATCAGATTGCATATAATATCGCATACTATGAAATTCTCGCGGGCGACTGGCGGGAGATGTTCCGCCGCGGCCTGGACAAGCTTCCGGCGGTGACCGCGGCGGACATCCGGGAGCTCGCGAAGACGTATTTCGTTCCGGGAAACCGTTCGGTCGCCCTCATCAGGACGGCGGCCGGCTCCGAAGCGAAACAGTGACGGGAGGGAATGAACATGAACAGGGTGTATGCGAGTCTGATCGTCGTCCTCTTCCTTCTCGGCCTGACGCCGCCGATGGTACGGGCGCAGGTTTCCTACAAGGAACTGCGTTTCCCGCCGCTGAACAGTTTCCAGATTCCGGCGGTGGACCAGACCGTCCTGGAAAACGGTCTGACTCTGTATCTGCTCGAGGACCACGAGCTTCCGACCGTCAGCTTGTACGGCATGGTGCGGTTCAGCGTCGGTGACGAGCCGGCCGACAAGGTCGGCCTCATCTCCCTCACGACGTCCGTCATGCGCATCGGCGGCACGGCCACCCGGAGCGGCGACGATATCGACCTCGAACTGGACCGGCTCGCGGCCGGCGTCGGGGTCAGCGGCGGCACGTCGAGCGGCGGTTTCTATGCTTCGAGCCTCGTCGAACAGTGGGACAAGACACTTTCTATTCTTATCGATATTCTGAAAAATCCCGCGTTTCCGGAAGACAAGATCGAACTGAAGAAGATCGAAGCCCGCTCGAAGATCTCCCGCCGGAACGACGAGCCTTTTCCGATCGCCGTGCGGGAGTTCTTCAAGGTCGTCTACGGCCCCGACAGCCCGTACGCTCGGCACACCGAATACGCCACGATCGATGCGATCACCCGCGACGACATGATCGCTTTCCACGCGAAACATTTCCATCCCGAACGAATGATGGTCGCGGTCATCGGCGATTTCAAGATCGACGAGATGAAGAAAAAGCTCACGGACGCGTTCGGCAGCCTTCCCAGGGGCGATACGCCTCCGAACAAGGTTCCAGGGGTTCACGAATACGCCGCCGCGAAGGTGAACCTGATCGCCAAGGACGACGTGAACCAGAGCGTGATCCTGATCGGTCATCTCGGCGGGTTGATGAATAACCCGGACTATTTTGCGCTCGAGGTCATGAACAACGTACTGGGCGGCGGGTTTGGTTCGAGGCTGTTCAAACGGATCAGATCAGACCAGGGACTTGCCTACTCTGTTTTCGGCGCCTTCGGTTCCGGATACGATCACGAAGGCATCTGCTATTTCGGCTGCTCGACCAAGTCGGAAAACACGGTGAAGGCGATCCGATCGCTGTTTCGGGAAATCGAGGATCTGCGCACCGCGGAAATCACGGACGAAGAGCTGAATACAGCGAAAGATATGTATCTCAACTCGTTCGTGTTCAATTTCGACAGCAGGTCCAAGATCATCGATCGGCTCGTGGAGCTGGAATACTTCGGCTATCCGCGGGACTTCCTCGAGATCACGAAGCGGAATATCGAAAAGGTCACAAAGGCTGACATTCTGCGGGTCGCAAAGCAGTATCTCCAGCCCGACAAGCTCAAGATCATCGTGCTTGGAAAGCCCGCCGATTTCGACGGGAAGCTCGACGAGTTCGGAACGGTGCATCAGATCGACGTCACGATTCCCGCCCCTCCGAAACAGGCTTCGGAAACCGTCCAGGCATCCGGAACGGCTCCCGTGCAGGAATAGGACGATTCAGTCCGGCGACCGCCAGGAGGGAAGCCCCGCGACCTCCTTCCGGGCGGTTGCCGACACCGGGATGCCCCACCTGTCGAATTCCGGGGCGAGATTCTTTCCTGTCGCGCGGCTCAGCCTGACAAGCCACTGGTCGCGTTTCGCCTCGTCCGTTTTCGGCAGTTCGTGATCGGGGGCCGCCGCATACCCGGCGAACATCTTCTTGAACGGCTCCCAGCCGAAGGCGGCCTGCAGATTCGCGAAGAAGCACAGGCCGATTCCCGGGCTCTTCTTCCAGACTTCGAAATCGGGGTGGGAAAGATAGGCGCGGACGCTTTCCCGATGGCTCGACATCCAGGGATGGTCTTTGGGGTGGATTCCCCGGATCTTTTCCTCGACGAACAGCGAGAAGAGATTGCAGGTGACTTCGCCTGCCCCGGCGAAGGTCCACTCGGGCCGCTGGTGGTTGTGGCCCAGTTCGTGCCAGAAGCCCCACGCCCCTTCGACGTCCTTCTCCGGGTTCGTCAACCCCTCGAGCTTCACCAGTTTGTACGATACTGCGATGTTGCCCATGATCGGATATCCGCCGTGAAGCCAGCCGTTCGAGATCTGGCGGTCCGTCACGATGCGCTGGGGGCGCCGGTCGAGCGGCCGGGTCCCGAGATCGACATACCAGCCGAGCGCCTTGTGCCAGAACTCCATGAGCGGCTTCGGATCGTCGAGAGACCGGATCTCCGCGGAAGGCACGGTGAGAATGATGCGGTCGCACTGGAGCTCGGCCCAGGGTGCGGGGGCGTCGCGCAGGCGCTTCCATTCGGCGGCGCCGGTTTTCCCGAGAACGTAGAACGGCGCCTCGACGACCCCTCCGCCGACGCGTATCTTCGCGTGACCTGGATTCGTTCCGTCCGGGGAACGGGGGACATCGATATAGAGAAGCCCGCCGTGCGGGTTCGCCACCCGGTTGAGGCCCGCCGCGGCTGGGAAACTGCGGGCGATCTCGGGATGCCGCTTCCACTCGGGATTGTTCCAGAGAACATCGGTATGGCACCCGATCCTGATGCGGAATCCCTCGCCGGAACACGATTCCGGGAGGGTGACCTCGACCGCGTTGCCGGCGAGCGCCCACAGCCCCGTGCTCGCCCAGCCGGGGACGGACAGATCGACGTCGATCTCGCGGGTGACACGTGGGGCATCTTCCGGCGGAGCGCCGGGATAATCCGCCGCCGAATCGGCCGCTCGTATATCTGAGGATATATTCATAAGCGAATCGAACTGATCCACGAGCAGGGCGAGCCGGGGAAGCGGCTCATTCTTGCGGATCGGCTGTGTCTCGGTCGGAACGACGGGCCGGGCCGCCTTCCCGACGAGGGCATGCACGCGGTCGCGGAACGGCGACGCTCCCTGCGGCAGCCAGCGATACGCGCTGGAAACGACGGCGAGCGCCTGTTCCGCCGATGCGTCGTCCCCCGCGCCGCGTTGCGACTCGAGCAGCGCGAGGGCGTCGAGCGCGTGGCCGCGCCGCAGCCACGCGATATCGCCGGCCTTCAGCGGGGGGATGTCGTCGATGTAGCCGTCGACGAACGCGATCCCCATCGGGGCGAGAACGCGGTTCAAAGAATAGTCTTTGGTATAGTCGAGCCGGGGATACACCTGCATCCAGCCCCAGGCGAGACCCGTGGCCAGATATCCGCCTCCATCGCGGATGAACCTTGTAAGAGCTTTCTCGTGCTCTTCGTCGACCGCGATATTGTCGCCTACGAGAAGGTCGATTCCCTCGAGCTGGTCCTTCCAGCCCGGGGACCGGAGAAACGTCACCTCGAATCCCGCTTCCTTCAGCGGCCTGGCGATATCGAGCGCAAAAATCAGCCCCGCGACGGGTTTGCCTTTCCCGGAAGCGGGCGCTCGGACAGCCCACTGAGCCGCGTTGACGACGAACCGCTTCGTGTCCCCCTGCTTCAATCCTTCGTCGTTCAGCATCCCGCCATGCCCGAACGCGACGACGCGCCCGTTCCCGAACCGTGTCGCAGCGACAACCGGCTGATCGTATCCCTTCGCCTTGCCGAGAACGACGGGAAACGCCCCCTCGCCGACGCAGGCGACCGGTCCCGGCACTCCCGTCTTCGCGATCTGCCGAACCTCCGCCGTGAGCCGCGCATGGTCTTCCAGGAGCAGAACGGTGTTGTCAGAGGCTGCGCTGCTTCTCCAAGATATGAAGATGGCGAAGATCAGCACGAGAAAGATCAGAAAATCGCCGGAGCGTCGTCGAAAGAACCGCGGTCGTTGAAACAGATCCTTCGGAATGCGCGCGCGAGACATGTTGATCATCGGTTCGAGTATGTTCATGCCCTCATGTATATCATGCAGACGCGGTGGAGAGAGCCGGCCTCGACGCGAAATGCGTCATCATCGGTTCTCAGGATCTCTGGATCGGCAGCGCGGCCATCGCCCACGGCTTCACCCTCGTCACGCACAACCTTCGTGATTTCCGGCGTATTCCCGGCCTGAAACTCGGGCAATGGCCTGGATCAGAATGATTTTGGCTTTGTGGAGCCGAGTGAAATTTGTCTGGCTTGCACCATGTGCGGGCATAGGGACTGCAACGCGGTTTCAAGGCGGGTGAAGCCGATCATTTCCTGTTCGAGACGCAGTCGGGGGCGTATACGGTCGTAGCGTAACTCGTCGAATAAGGCCCGCTCAGGGCCGGTCAGTCGGCTCAGATCGCGAATGAGCTGTTCTTTCTCCTCGCCCCAACAGCTTTCGTGGGCCATCAGGGTTTCTCGGTCCATGAGGAACGATGCGGCGTGGCCGAAATGACTGCGCAGACTGTCGAGAATCGCGAAGCCGTGCGTGTCGATGTCGCCCCAGTAATGGAGTGGACAGCGCTCCAGCCAGCGTGCCTTCGAGAGGGCGCTCCAGCCGTAGCCAGCCCCGAAAACCACGATGGCGCCAGGAACCGGGGGAAATGCCAGAAAATTCGTCTCGTTTTCGGTGATGAAGACGCGTTGCAGGGGCAGCGAAAGAGCCGCGAAACTGTCCGCGTCCAGCGCGATGTCGGGGGTTCGACTGCCTGAAAAAAGCGAGAGATGCTCGTCGAGAACGCGGAACCGGATGCGCTCCGGCTTGTTGCGAAACCCATACCGGGCTGTGAACCCGCCGATGCCGGTGCATGCCACGTCGATTGCCTCCGGGGGGAGGGCGATATCGAACAGCTCCGCCAGAAGCCCCCGATGTGCCTCGATGAATTTGGTGTGAACCCCCGGAAGATCGAGTTGGCGCAGATAGATGCCAGGACGAGGGTGCGCCAGCATCCAGCCGACGATGTCAAGAAGACGGGCCCATGCGTCTGCCGCCTCGAGCGCACGCATGGGCCGCCTGCTCAGCCAGCCGACGAGACAGGGCAGACGTTCCCTCGTCAGGGCGACCAGTGAAGCAAAGCGCGCTGCTTCCCTTTTTTTCCCGATCAGCGAAAGCGCGTCGTCGAGGGTGTCGATCCAGGCTTCGCGCGGAATCGCGTTCGCGCCGAATACGCGATGAACGAGTTCCCGCTTTTCGATGCGGACCAAAGGAACGGCTGACAGCTCCGAGATCCACTTCCGGACCTCGTCGAACCGGTCTGTCATTTCCGCCGAGGTCGGCCCTTTCAGGGGCAGCCGCTTCGGAAAGGTCTCCGCACCGGTGACGAGCCCCGAGAGCAGTTCGCCGCTTTCCCACCATTTCAAGACGCGATCCCGAATATCCCGCGGGCGGGTCCAGCTCATGAGGTCTGCCTCGATTTTTCCTCGCGATACTCTTCGATGGAAAGGTTGCGCAGTTTGGAACACTGGCCCTGCTCGTTGTGGACGAACCCCAGGCTGGACACGAAGGGCTCGATCACGTGGATTTTCTGGAGCGGGGTGATGATCAGGATTTGCAGGTTGAGCTTCGCGAACAGCCGCAAGCCGAATTGCGCCGACTCGTCCGAGCCGCGCGCGAACGCCTCGTCGATGACGACGAAACGGAACGTGCGAGAACGGACCGCGCCGTATTCCAGGCCGAACTGGTAGGCGAGGCTGGCCGCGAGGATCGTGTAAGCGAGCTTCTCCTTCTGGCCGCCGGATTTGCCGCCCGAATCAGAATAATGCTCGTATTCGGCATCGTTTTCGCGCCACCGCTCGCTGGCCGAGAACACGAACCAGTTGCGGACGTCGGTCACCCGCTCTCTCCACCGCCGGTCCAGCTCCGCGAATCCCTCCCGGCCGCGGAACCGGTCGAGGATCTTCTTGACCTGCAGGAACTTGGCTTCCGAATACTGCTCGTCGTCCGACCCCGTCAGCGCGCCTTCGGTGCAGGCGCGTAATTCGCTCCGGAAGTCGCGGATTTCGGCATCGGGAGAATCCTGTGATTCCAAGACGATATAACGATCGGTATTGAAATCGATCTGCGTGAGAGAACCGTTGATACGTGCGATCCGCTCCCTGATCGTTTCGCGTTCGCGGGCCAGCTGGGCGTTGAAGTTGGCGATCTCGTTGATCGTGTTCACGTTCAGCAGTTCCTTGAACCGGGCCTCGAACCGCGGCAGGTCGTCTCGTTTCAGTCGGTCGAGAAGCGTGCGATACTCGGCGGCCGATTCGATCGAGGGGTCGAACTCCGCCGTCTCGAGCTTGAACTCGTCGTTGAACGCCACCATCGCCCTGGTGATTTTTTCGCGAAGACGGCTCAGCCGGTGGTCCTCGGCATCGATCCTGTCCTGCAGCCAGCTGCGAACGACCTGCTCCGCTCCGGCGCACGATTCGACGGTCAGCGCGTGTTCGCCGTGGGCTTGCAGACGGATTTCCTCCAGGCGGTCCGGGGAAACGGCCTGCGGGGGCTCGCTCGCCATCAGCGCCTTCGTTTCGGCATGCAAGGCTTCTGCCGTGCGTTTTTTTTCATCGGTCCTGGTCCGTTTCTCCCTGGCCGATTCCAGGTCGGTTTCGGCGAGCGAGAATTCGCCCATGGCCTCCTTGAGGCTTTCATTGAGCTGTTTCAACCGGTCGGAGGCAGCTTCGAGTTTCCTGAACTCATCGGTTCGTGATGATATATCGATAAGAATCGATTGCCAATCGATCGAGGAAAATTCCGTGATTTCCTCGAGTTTGGCCAGCGCATCACTGCAATTCGACAACCCCTTGTGCTCGGTCTGGAGCCGGGAGATCCGGGCGGCGACTCCGGCCATCTTCTCTTCCCTTTGCCGATTTTGTGCCTCGAGGGCGGCAATCTTGGCCGTGTTCGTCCAGCCCAGCACATACCGGCTCCGGTCGAAGAGGGAAAACCGATCATCCTTTTCATGTCGTCCGCCCGGATCCTTGATCTGGCCGGCCCTGGTGATGGCCCGGGGCTCGCGTCGGAACTGCTCCGGCGAATCGCAGCAGGCCACGTCGAACCGATGGGCCGTTTCGCGCTCCAGCCAGTCGAAAAAGGGCGAATCCGGCTTGATCGACAGCTTTCGGACCAGCGAATCGGGATGAAGCTCCGGCAGGGGGGCCCCTTTTGCCTTTCGCACGAGGTAGTAGACGAGCCGCCCGCGGAGGTGATTTCCGTCCACCCACTCGGACACGCGCTTGTACAGATGCTCGGGAACGAGCATCGAAAGCCCGAAACCGTGCAGAATTCGTTCGGCGGCGCCTTCCCAGGCGCTTTCCTCCTCCCGCACCTGGAGAAGCTCGCCCGCGAAGGGCATTTCATCCTCGGCAATGTCGAGAGCCTTGCAGACAGCTTCGCGAATCTCGATCTGGGGTCCGCTGATGTTGCTCCGGCGGCGCTTCAGGCTGTCGATCTCTTTTCGCGTGTCGTCGTGCGCCTTCCTGAGTTCCTTGAACTCGACCTGGGTCTCTGTCAGCTCGTTCTGCACCTCGGCCGAGCGGCTTCGGCAGTTCTCCCGAAGGTCGGCAAAACGGCGCCGTTGTGCGGTGAATGCGTCGACGTCTTCGGCAGCACGTTCCCCGACATGCTCCGCAAGCTCCCGATATCGGGCGGCCCGTTTTTTCGTCATTTCGAGATCGGCTTCCAGCCGCCTGATCTCCGCGGCCAGCCGCTCGAGCCGGTCACCCCCGTTCTCGGCGACGGCGCGCTTCAGATCGTCGACGCGAAGACGCTGGTCATCCCTGCGTTGTTCGAGCTGCTTCACCCTGGCCTCGCAACGCGCCAGTTCCTCGGCCAGTCCCGAGATACGCTTCTCGAGCAGGCCCACCTTCAGGCCGGCGAAATGGGAACGCAGCGCATCGCGGCACCGGCGCAGCTCGCCGATCTCTTCCGCGAGGGCCGCGTGTCGATCGCAGTCTGCGATCAGCGGGTCGAGCAGTTCGGTCTGGCGCTTCGCCTTCAGGACGGCCTCGTGAGCCTGGGTGAGATCGTCGAAATGCCGTATCAGGCCGCTGATGCGCGACTCCACGTCGAACGCCTCCAGCATGTGATGTCGGACGAAATCCGTGAGATTGCCGACGGATTTCATCGAAACGGTCTGATGGAACAGCTCGAGAGCCTGTTCGTTGCCGATGCCGAATCGCCGCCGGAACCAGGCCCCGTATTTCGGAAAATTCTCCTCGATCTCCGCGCCGAGACCGCGAAGGCGCTTCTTCAGCTGGGAAATATCGGTGCCGAAATTGGAGAAATCGGCTGCGATCGACAGCTCTCGCTCGCTGCCGACGTAGAATCGCGCCGGCTGGCCCTGGGGATCTTTCAGCCAGAACACCTGCGCCAGCGTCACGGTGCTGTTATATCCTTCGTTATAGAAAACGCCGAGAATGACGGAATACCCGTTCGAGTCGCGCAGACTCACCGGTTTCGCCGAAAGGCTCGTCTCGCTCCGCTCGGACTTGTAGTATCCGAGCACGTAGGAGCGCAGGGTACGCTCCCGGAGGTCGGCGCCGGCGGCCTTGTTGTACGCGACGCGATTCGCGGGCACGAGAAGCGTGGTCACGGCGTCGACAAGCGTCGATTTTCCCGAGCCGATATCGCCGGTGAGCAGGCAATTCCTGCCGTTCAGCTCCAAGGTCCAGACCTTCCCGTCGAAGGTGCCCCAGTTGTAGACTTCGAGCCTCTTCAGCCGGAAGCCCGTGAGAGCATCATCGGCTGCGAAATCGAGTCGAGGTGTCAGAGACTCATGCATGGTCTTCCCCCGTGGAAACAGGCCCGAGATGGGCCTGGTAAGCGGCCAGACGCGCGTCGAACTCGTTCAGCCACTGGGCGTCTACGAACGCCTTGATGATGCGCTGTACCTCGAAATGATCGGGCCCGCTGCTGGTCTTCAGCCGGCGCAGAAATCCGAGGTCGATCACCTTGTTGATGTGCGCGTCGATCTGGTCGATCAGCCGCGTTTCGTTGCTCGTTTCGGGCAGGAAGAGGCGCATCATGTCGACGATTTCGTCGCGGGACAGGACCAAGCGCGTGTCGCTTCCGCCGCAATCGAACTCGACGAGCCGTTTCCGAAGAAGAGCGATCAGGAGGCTCACGGGAAAGGTGAGTTGCCTGCGCGCGACGAGCTGCGGGATCTTCCCGGCAGTGTCATCCGAGGCGTCGACACGGTTGCGCAGGTAGGCATATCCCTCGGACTCGTCGAGAATGAGTTCCAGTCGAAGGATGCTCAGATAATCGCGCACGTCGTTCTGAAGGATCAGCAACGACTGCCATAATCGCTCGTCTTCGGCCCGATGGACGATGCCCTTGAGCAGCGTGATGCACAGAGTCGACAGATCGGCGGCGGGAGGGGCGGAGGGGGGGTGTCGTTCCATATTCATCTCGTGAAAATGATGCGCTTCAATGTTGCGCGCCTCGTGACGGTGGGGGCGTCGGAATCGGCGTTCTGCCAGGAGATGGTTTCGGTCTTCTCATCGTCGACGGTGATTCGGAAGGAATCACTGCCAAGCTGCAAATAGGTGACGAGCTCCGCGAGCCCGCGTCGAAGCGGATGCTTCTCGACCAGCTCGCTCAGGCTGATGTGGGGAGACGTCTGCAGTTCGCGGCGGATGTTCGCGGAAAGCTGTTCGCGGTCAACCACGAACTGGGAATACAGGACGGCCGCATCGAGGTCGGCATCCCCCTGCTCGAGTCTGAGGTCTGTTACGACATGCTTTGCCGTAGGCACATACAAGGGCCGCTCCATGGGGAGCCGGATGTCGGCGGCGGGCTCGGCGAGCTCCATGAAATCCCCTTTCGGCGGCTCGGCACGGAGTGTCAGCGCCTTTGTTTCTATGTTGTGTAGTAAATTGATGATGCGGCGGTGCTCCAGTCGCGTCCGGTCGTCGAGAAAGCGGCGGAGCTGCTGGGAAAGATGCGCCACCATCCGTTGCGCGTGCTCGCCCGCCTCCAACCAGTCGTAGTGGATGCGGCGGAGGCGCGGGTCGGGGTTCAGCGCGGAGACGGGGGGCAACTGCAGGACCCTTTCGAGAAGCCGGGAAAACTCCTTCTGGCGGCTGTCCGAGAGCAGGAAGGCCCAGAATGCCTGAAAGCTTCGCCCCTGGTCTGATTCCGCAATCGCGTCGCGCTTTCCCATGATCTCTTCGAGGAGCGTGCCGCGGCCGCCTTCCCAGAGGGTGATACGCTCGCGCGCGTCGCGATCGAGCCGGCGGAAGTTCTGCTCCACTTCGCGGAAATCGGCGAGCAGTTCGCGCGACGTCTGGACGAACTGCTGGAACCGGTCTTTCAACGCCGTATCGTCGAGAAGAGCCACGTCGCCGGCCTCGATCCGGCGGATCTCGGCATCGATCTCGTCGCGGCGTTTCCGCAATTCCGCGACCCGTTTGACGGGATCTGCCTCGCTGCCCTCGTCCATCTGCCGGAGTAGTTCGAACAGCGTGAGCAGGCGCGACTCGGTTCCGACGAACTGCCGCTCGATGAGCGAGTGCAGCCAGGCGATGGCTTTTTCGGCGGCGGGCGTCAGATCGAACTGGGGTTCATCCGATGACTGGGCGTAGAACTTCCGAAGCCAGCCCTTCTCGGGCTTTGCCCACTCGTTGAGATACTCCAGGGCCGGTCGCGGAAACGTTTCCGGGCCGATCTGCTGACGGAGGGTGTATAACTCGTCTTCGAGAGCTTCCGCGAGATCGGCGGCGGGCTTGGTGCGGACATTCGGTTCGATGAACGACCGATGGAGAAAATGAACCACCAGCGGCGCATGGTCGGACCGAAGGAGACACCATGCCGGATGGTGGATGCGCAGCGCATCGATCGTCACATAATCGAGTTTCACGTTGAATCCCGCTTCCATGTTCATATCGTAGTATCGGCCCCCGTCAGGCCGCAAGGTGTTGGAAAGAAAATTCACCCCCGAATGTTATCTTGAAACATTCGGAGGTGAATAGAATGAGCGTATCAGTCGTTCCCGTGTGCTTTGAGGAAGTTTCCGTGCTGGTCGAGGAGGCGGTGCAGGGCGCGGCCGACGCGTTCCTGCTGGTCGCCCATCTGCACGAACTCGTCGGCGAGCTTGCGGGCGGCGAGCATCTCTTCTTCGGTCGTGATGCCGGCGACGATGGCCTTGACCTCGGCCTGCGCCTGGAGCATGGTGTTTTCGGCTTCCACCGGCCCCACGGGCGGCATGCCGCCGTGAGCGGCTTCATCCATGAGTTCTTCCATGACGGCCCAGGTCCACAGGTGCTTCGACAGATCCTTGACCGATCCGGCGAACGCCGAGACCGCAAAAACCATCAGAAAAACGACGACCATTGCCACGAGTTTCCTGGAAACCGACATTGTCCATCCTCCGTTGTTGAGTTGCCCGACAAGAAGCAGATTTCATGCCATCAGGGAAAATGCGATGGAATCTGTCTTCTCGCCGCCCATCCTTCCGGAGACTGCCGTTTTTTTGTACATCCTCCGCCAGTTTTCCCGCATTCCCGACCAAACAACGAGCGCCCGAAAAAAAACATTCCCGCGGATCCTGTCCGCGGGAATGTCCGGCGATTGTCCGGGGTTTCTTACTTGAACTCCACCGTCGAAGCGGCGAGCGGTTCGGAATAGGCATACCCGATCATGCCGTTGGAAACGACATTTTCGAACTTCTTCAGATCGGGGTTCCACTTGCTCTCAACCTGACCGCCCGGAACCTCGTATTCGTAGCAGACGTGAAAGGTGACGTACAATTTTTCCCCGGGTTTGCTGCTTGCCATGATCGACCAGAACGCGCTCTTGAAGTCTCCTTCGTAGGAGGCGCCGGGGGCGGTCCAGTCGTACACCTCCGGCTCGAGGCTGGTGAAGCCTTCGAGAGGGGAGGCCCACGTCGGCTCGTCCTTCAGACTGGCGGGCCAGGTGATGTTTTCTCTCGGCAGGCCGCCTTCGTGGGAAGACCAGACCTTATACACGCAGGAATCGGACTTGTGATATTTCAAGTTGTCCGGCTGTTCCTTTTTCAGTTTTTCCAGGGCCGCGCCCAGCGTCATTCCCTTGGGAAGAAGGGTCCGGACATTGAATTCGGCCGACGGCCCGGCGGGGATGTAAAACTTGCCGTCCCGGTAGTCGAACTGGGCCGGATCGAACTTCGCTTTTGCCGGAAAGCCTGTCTGGGCGACGAGAACGAGGCCGCCCCCGAACGTTTTCGCATACGCCGGGTCGAGATCACTCTGGGCCGACACGACCGATGCCGAAAGGAAAAGCACGAGACAGAAAACCAACAGTTTGTTCATATATCCTCCCTGATCAGATGTTTCTGATCGATCGTACTATAGAGGCCGTTTCCAACGCTTGTCAAAACATTTCGATGCGCCCGGTGGTTATTCCCGGGCATCAAGAGCCGGCTTCCCCGAGAGCGAAGCCAAGAACGAAACCGATGGCGGGGAAAGTAAGTATATATGGAACTATACTCCAGAATTCCGGCATGAAGAATATCAGCCAGGTCATCAGGGCGAACATGACGCTCGCTTTGAACGCGCCGACGAGACCGTAGTAGATTCTTTTCTGAAGACCGGTTCCCCGCTCAAGCCACGACGGCGGGAAGTGCGCGTTCCAGAAATCCGACCGGCCGACGAAGAGGGCGCCGACCAGGATCACGAGCCACAGAATAACGGAATACACGGTCCTCTTTCCCTTCGCCAGAATCACTGTCCGGGCAGATCGACGGAAAACGGGGGCGGAAACGATGTGTTTCCGGCCCCCGTTCGGACATCAACGACGATCGGGAATCAGTCGTGGATCTGTTCGCGCATGTCGCCCATGATGGCGCGCGGGACCGGCAGGTCGAGCATGGTGTGCAGGCCGGGCTTCGCGTTGATGACCTGCGGGATCATGTTGATGCACATCGCGATGGTGCCGATGCCGCCGGGAATCTCGGGCTTGTTCGCCAGGTTGACGTTCGGGGTGCCCTTGATGACGACGTAGTCGCCGGTGTCGGTGCCTTCGAGCTCGGGCTCGATCTGCTGCGGGTGGATCATCTCGACGGCGAGCTTGCCGTTCACGTAGCCGAAGCCCTTCATGGTGCAGCCGGCGACGTTGCCGGGCTTCACTTCTGCGTATTTCGTCTTGCGCAGCACCTTGGAGACGATCGGGGCCATGGTCTGCTCGACGGGCTTGTCCAGCTTCCAGCCGATGGCGTCGCAGATCATGTTGACCGACTCGTTGAACCCGACGTGGCCCGCCAGGTGGCCGGCCTTCGACTGCTTCTCGAACTCGTCGAGCGTGATGCCCACGCCTTGCTCCTCCATGACGGCCGGACCGAAGGGGGAAAGGCTGTTGACGCGCTCGGCCTTGACGAACTCGACGTCGGTGCAGGCGCCGGTCATCAGCACGACGAGCAGGTCCATGATCAGGCCGGGGTTGATGCCCGTGCCGAGAATGCTGACGCCGTTCGCCTTCGCCAGCCGGTCCAGCTCGGCGGCCAGCTTGGGTTCCTTCGCTTTCGGGTATGCCATCTCTTCGGCGGTGGTGATGACGTTGATGCCCAGCTCGACGATCAGCTTCATCTTGTCGAACGCCTTGCTGGTGAAGCTGTCCGTCGCCAGCAGCACGAGATCGGCCGACTTCTTCGAGATGACCTTGTGGATATCGCTCTGGATGATCACATCCTTCTGTTCCCCACGGGGAACGCCGAGCACTTCAAACATGCTCTTGCCCGCGCGGTTCGGGTGGATGTCGCACACACCGACGATCTCGACCCCCTTCTTGCGCAGCAGCACTTCGGCCATGCCGCTTCCCATGGCCCCGAACCCCCAGATCGCGATCTTGACGTTGTCCTTCTTCACACCATTCCTCCTGTCGCTGATTTGTTCCTTAGCCTTGTACCGGTCAGAATTCCTGACCGACCGGATCTTCAAGATATATGCACTTATATAGATTCCGGCCGGACTGTCGGAGTTCCCCGAAACCGCCTCCGAGTATACATCGTCCGCCCTCAGGAACCAAGATTGGCTGACGGTATGTGGGGGCGGGTTTGAAAACCGCCCTTGTGGCGGACCGATGATCGGATTTGAACATACCGGGACACGGAGATTTCACAGGGAAAAACGCATTCCCCCATTGCGAAAGGACGACCTGAAAGTGCATCATGCGAAGACCTGGAGGGACGGTGAATGAACACGAATACCACGACCCCGAACGACGCCACCAAGCGGTTGCTGGCGGCGGTTTCCAACGGTCGCGAGGAAGAGGTCGCCGAGCTGCTGGCCGCCGGAGCCGACCCTGACGGGGCCGATGCGGACGGCGTTCAGACGCCCCTGCTCAATGTTTCGAAGACCACGCACGAGGGAATCGCCCGGCGCCTGCTGGCCGCGGGTGCCTCGGTGGGCAAGGCGAACGTCGACGGCGTCACGCCGCTTCACTGGGCGGCCGCGAAGGAAAAGCTCTCCATGGCCCGCCTGTTCCTGGAAGCCGGGGCGTCGGTTCATGCCCTCGAGCGGGACGGCTGGACGCCCCTGCACTGGTCGGCCTTTCGCGGGCACGTCGAGATGACCGGCTTGTTCATCGATGCCGGAGCGGCCGTGAATCTGCCTGACAAGGATGGCTGGACCCCTCTGCATCTCGCGGCTCAGCAGGGGCATCTGGAGGCCGTGCGCTGTCTGTTGAAATTCGGTGCCGATCCCGCATTGCGCGATCTGGAGGGCCGAAGGGCGATTGACCTTGCACAAGGCCGGGGATACCATGAGATCGTCGAGCTGCTGAAACGCGAATGACGGGTCCGTCTGAACTGCGCCATCCGGGCGCCGCCGGCCCCCTTCCCGCATCCTGCGGGTCGCGCCAGGAAATCTTACCGGGAGACGCTTCATGGTAAACATCACGGTGATCAAGAACCCCGCGGGATGTACGATGTGCGAGGAGACGGCCCGCATCGTCAGCGAGGCGACGAGAAAATTTCCGGGCGAGGAGATCAAACTCGAGCTGGTCGCCAGCGGCACTCCCGAGGCGGCCGGTTTCGGTATCATCACGACCCCGGTCGTGGTCATCAACAGGAAGATCTACTCGATGGGCAAGCCGGTCATCGCGGAAAAGGTGGAAGGCTGGATCCGCAAGGAACTCGGCAGTTGAACGCGGCGGATTTCGTCTTCCCGATATTCGAAGGAAACCTGCCGTCATGACGGGTGTGGAAGCCCTCGCGCGGGAGCTGAATAAATATCGATGTATATGCTACTACCCGTCCTCCGGGACGGACCTGACCGACATCGACTTTTTCGGCTCGGGCAGGAAACTGTGGGAAGAGCGTCGCGACGGCAGTCCGGCGGCTCCTGAATCCGAAGACTCTCCCGACCTGTTCCTCCATACGGATATCAATTTTTACCAGGAGTTCGCTTCGGGAGCCGAACTGTCGCCGCGCGAGTGCGGCATGCAGGGGCCCTGCGAGGTGGTTTCATACCGGGAGCTCCCGTCGCTCGAAGCCCCGAACGCGATCTACGACAACTTCGCCCACAGCGGGAAATGCTTTGAATACAGGCTTCGCGCCTGGGACTCTGAACGTGAAAAAACGCTGATCTGGTGCCTCTGTGAAAACGAGGCGATCGTGTCGAAGGTGCTTCTTGCGCATGGCATCAGGGTTCCGTTCATCTGGTCCCGAAACTGGTCCGGCGGGAAGACCTACGGAACCTGGCTTGCGAACGTTCTCGAAAGGCTGGGCACGAGGAAACTCTACACCGACTGGCTGTGCGTGCCGGGCAACCGGGGCGAACCCCGCAACCGCCTCGTCGAGGAGAAATACCCCGACCTGATGGCCCCCGCCGGCGCGAAGCTCGTCCGGAATGCCGATATCCACTGGATAGACGAAGGCGCCAACGGCTGGGTCGAGGAATACGACGTGGTGCCCAATCCCGGCCGATAAGCCGGCAACCTTACTTCCGGATGAACTCGGCGACTTTCTGGCTGAGCTCGACTCCCTGATACGGCTTCGAAATGAATCCCGACAGGCCCTGCTCTTTCATTTCGCGCAAATCTTCCTCTCGCGAAAAGCCTGATGCGAGCAGGACTTTCACGTCCGGCCTGATTTTTTTCAACTCGAAAAAACAGTCACGGCCGATCATGTCGGGCATGATCATGTCGAGGATCACGAGATCGATCCGATCGCTGTTTTCTCGATACAGCCTGACGGCTTCGTGCCCGTTCGGAGCGATCAGAACGTGATATCCGAAACTTTTCAAAATGGCGCTTCCCGTATTGCGGATCATGGGCTCGTCATCGACGAGAAGGATGGTTCCGGTTCCGCGAACCGGCTCCTGGCGCGTTGAGCGGCGCGGGGCGGCGGATTCGACCAGCGGCAGGAAAATGGTCACGCAGGTCCCCTTCCCGACCTGGCTGGTGATGCGGAGCGCCCCCTTGTGCTGGCGGATCGTGCCATAGACGACCGGGAGCCCGAGGCCGGTCCCCTTGCCGGGTTCCTTGGTGGTGAAGAAAGGCTCGAAAACCCGTTTCAGATGTTCTGGCGAAATACCGCAGCCGGTATCGCGCACATCGATCTGGAGAAAACGCCCCGGAGCCAGCTCGAATTCCCCTGTTTCATCGAAAGGCCCGGCGATCTGCACGGCCTTTGTCGTGTAGGTCAGGCTCCCGCCTTCGGGCATGGCATGAACGGCGTTGATGCCGACATTGATCAATGCGCTTCTGATGAGTGATCCGTCCCCGATGACCGTTGCCTTGCAATCCCCGAACGTCCTGGATATGGAAATTCGCTTGTCGACGGTTTTTTCCAGGAGGGCGATGGTGTCGTCGATGGCGATGTGAACGTCGACGACCGCCGATACGATCTGCCGTTTCGTCGAGAAGGTCATCAGCTGCCTGACCAGGCCCGCCGCGCGCTGGGACGACTCGAGGATCAGGGAAAGAAAATTGCGGGAGGCCTCGTCGCCGGCGGGAATACGGACTTTCAGCAGTTCGGCGGCGCCGATCATGCCGCTGAGAATGTTGTTGAAATCATGCGCCACACCGCTCGCCAGCTGGCCGATCGCGTCCAGCTTCTGGCTCTGGGCGAGCTGCTCCTGCAGCGCGAGTTCTTCCGTGACATCGTGGAAAACGAGGATGACCCCCACGATGTCCCCCGAATCGGCCAGGATGGGCGCGGCGGAGTCTGCGATCCGGTACTCTTTGCCGCTTCTTGAAAGCAGAATGGTGTGAGCCGACAAGGTTGCGGCCTTCCCGGTCTCGATGACCTGCGCGACCGGGTTCTGCGCCGGTTTTCGATCGCTCACGGCCACGATGACGAAGACGTCTTCGAGCTTCCTGCCAGCCGCTTCAGCGATATGCCAGCCCGTAAGTCGCTCGGCGACAGGGTTCATCCGGGTGATGACGCCCTGCATGTCGGTGGCGATGACGGCGTCTCCGATGGAATTCAGCGTGATCCGCAGGTTTTCCTCGCTGGTGCGCAGCTCCTCCTCGGCTTTTTTGCGCTCGGTCACGTCGAAAAAGCTCACGATCATCCAGTCCTCGATGATCCCGGCGGAGAGAGACATCGTCTTCACCGCACCGTTTTTGCAGGTGATGCGATACTCGGCCGTCCGGATCTTCTCGCCGGTCTTTCGGTGTTTTTCGATTTCTTCGTGCCAGAATCTGATTCGTTGCCGGCGATATTCCGGGTCCGGATACGCCAGGCTCCACCACGTCTCGATGTCGGGGACATCTTCGAGGGTGTACCCCAGCGCCGCCGTCAGCCGGTCGTTCACCCCGATGATTTTTCCCGAAGCAAACGAGTAACAGGCGACCGGGGTCGGGACATTCTGAAAAAGAGTCTGGAAATGGGCCGCCGCGAGCCTTGCTTCCTCTTCCAGACGCTGTTGCCGCTTGAGCATGATCGCGAGAATGACCGTCAGAACCGCCAGGAGGCCGAGGAACCCCAGGGTCGCCAGGATATGCCATTTGTAGGAGGATAATAAAGAAGTTGGTTTATTCAGGAATCTGGTGCCTTCCGGGAACCTGGCGGCATCGATGGAAAATCGTGCGAGAGCGGAAAAATCGGCGGTCGGCACCGACACTTCCTGCTGGAGGGGCAGGCGGGCCGTGGACGCGCCGCGCAGGATGGCGACAGCGGTGTCGGCCATCTGCTGACCCTGAAGAAGTCCGCTGTTCATTTTTCCGGCAATAATACCGTCATATATAAAAAGATCGACATGGCTGAACAGCGGCGCCTTCGATGCGGATGCCAAATCTCTGATGAAAACGGCCGGATTGACTGGCCCCGCGGGAGACGAGTAGTAGTCGAGAAAAAAGACCGCATCCGATGGAGGGGCGAGGCTGGCCATCGATTGGACGAGCGTTTCCGGGGCGTCGTCGGGGTTGGTGCCGAGAAAGACAAACTCGACGCGGCTGGCGACGTCGGCCGTGACGCGTTGAAAAGTATCCCGGTTGATCCGGCCCGTCACCGTATCGTCCGAAAGAACGAACAGGCGCTTCACGGAGGGCAGAACCTGCAGGATCAGATCGACGTTTCCGCGGATGTCGGTGCTTGCGAGAATGCCGGTCGTGTTCGAAGCAAGCTCTCCCGGCTCCTCGACGCCGGCGAAAATCATGGGAACGCCGGGAAACACCTCGTTTCGCACTTTCCGCATGAAGTTGTAGGCGTCCTGGTCGGAAACGAGCAGCAGATCGATCCTGGTGCCGGCGTATTTCGTCTTGAACAACGACTGCAGGATGTCGCCCAGACCCCCTTCGAGTTGGCGGCTGTACCGTTTCCCGTCGAGATACTCGACCTGCAGTTCGAGCTGCTCGCCGAAAGCCGGTTTGAGTCTGCCGGCTAGGCCTTCGAGAATCTGGTCGGACCATGTATACCCGGGGTGATACGAGTTTACATACAGAACCCGCTTCTTCTGCCCCGGAGGTTGTTCCTGCGAAAATGTCGCCGGCGCCGTGATCAGGGAGGCGCAAGCGAAAGCGGCGGTCATCAGCAGAAGAATGACCGATGCACCATGTGAAACCCGTGTGTGAGTCATGAAATGGTAGAAGGTTCTCCGTTTTTACGAAGAAAACAAATATAGATAAATATATAACAGAAACGAAACAAGGTCTACGCCCGCAGATCCCTGTCGGTAGCCGAGAGCGGAATCCTCTGCCTTTTTTCGAACAACTCTCATCGTCGGACACCCGAAGATCTTGCATTCGGCTGTAGGGGCTGGTTTCAAGCCCTCCCTTCGAACCGCACGTGTCCAAGCCGCAATCTCAGATATTGTCCTACATTTCCCCGTCTCGGGCAACTATTCCCATCTTCGGATGCGATGAAGAAAACTCCCCGCCTCCTTCGTGAAGAGGCGGGGAGCCGTGGGAGATCCCTGCAGGGAAACGCTTATTTTGCGATGCCGCCCTTGTAGCAGAGGCCGCCGGTGATCTCGAGGGTCGTGGCGTTGATGGCCTCGTTCTCGATGGCGTGGGAGATGAGGGAAGCGATCTCGTCGGGCTCGATCAGGCGGCCGAGATGAACGTCGGCGCAGATCTCCTTGAGGGCTTCCTGGTTCATGCCGGCGACCATCGGGGTGGCGGTGTAGCCCGGGGCCACGCCGACGCAGCGGATGTTGCGGATGCCGCGCTGCAAAAACTCGCCGATCATGATCTTCGGCAGGAGAGCGTCGGCGACCTTGGCCGAGGAGTAGTTGAGCTGGCCGATTTGGCCGACCTTGTTCACCGATGAGATCGGCACGAGAATGCCCTTCCAACCGCCGTTGACCATGGCCTCGGCCCCGTCGCGCAAGGTGAGGAACGTGCCGGTCAGGTTGACGTCGAGCACGGGCTGCCACCGGTCGAGGCCCATCTTCCGGGCCACCTTACCGGTCTCCTTGTCGAGGGTCAGCAGCATGCTGTCCTTGATGATGCCGGCGCAGGAGACCACGATGTTGAGCTGCCCGAAGGCATCGACCGCCGCCTTGATGAATCTGGCGGTGTCGGCTTCGCTCGTCACATTGGCCTGCACGCCGATGGCCTCGCCGCCCATGGCCTTGATCTCGGACACGACGCGGTCGATGCCCTTCTGCGACATGTCGACGATCGCGACCTTGGCGCCCTTCTTCACCAGATGCTTGGCGACGGCTTCGCCGATGCCGTTCCCGCCGCCCGTTACAAGAGCTACGCTACCTTTGATTTCCATCGTCTTTTCCTCTATTCGTTGTCGTTCGTCATGCCGGCCTGCCGCAATGCAGGCTCAGAGCTGCTTGGGGAAGGACGGGCTGTCCTTTTCCCAGGAAACGAAGTTCGGATGCGCCACGTCGGGCGGATAATACGTGATGTCCCCGACAGTGATGGGATGAGCCACATCAGGGCCGATCACCTTCACACCCACCGGATACATGGTCTTCGCCAGCGCCACGGCTTTCGCCTCGGCTTCGGCGTCGGGAAGCCCCGCATACAAGCCGGTGGCGACCACCGCGCCCGCGCGCCGGATTTCCCAGGCGGGGCCGGTCTTCTCGATCTCGAACTCCAGGTCGTTGTAGAACAGTTTCTTCATGATCGTCTCCCGTTCGCGCCGCTTCGTCAGAACTTCTTCAGGACGGTGACGCAGTTGGTCACGGCCGAGCCGCCCACGTTGAAGGCGACGCCGATGTCAGCCTTGCGGGCCTTCACGCCGATGGGCTCGCCGATGATCTGCTTGTACAGCAGGGCGTGCATGGAGGCCCCGGTGGCGCCGACCGGATGCCCCTTGGACTTGAGACCGCCGGATAGGTTGACGGCGACCTTCGGATCGTCACGGGTGAAGCGGCCGGCCAGGTAGTCGTACCCGGCCTTGCCGTCGGCCGAGAAGCCCAGCGCCTCGGTGGACAGGATCTGGTTGATGGTGAAGCAGTCATGGACTTCGGCGATATCGACGTCGGCGGAGGTGATGCCCGCTTCGGCGTAGGCCTTGGCGGCCGCGTCCTTGCCGGCCATCAGTTCATACATGTTGGGACGGACGTTCTCGGGCAGGCGCTCGCAGGAATGACCGATGCCGGCGATGCGCACCGCGCGCTTCTTGTCGGGAACGTTGCCTTCGGCGGTGATGACCAGAGCGGCGGCGCCGTCGGAGACCAGCGAGCAGTCGTGCAGTCGCAGGGGCGCGGCAATCATCATGTTCTTGCACTTGCCCTTCGGGTCGACCTCGTTCTGCTTCACGATCTCTTCATAGGTGGCGGGGCCGGTGCGGATATGGGCGAGGGGGTTCTCGGCGCCGTTCTTGTACCCGAGAGCCGCCACGGTTCCGAGCATCTTCTGCAGCTCCTCGTCGGCGATGCCGTATTTCTTCTGGTAGCCCTTGGCATACTCGGCGAACAGCATGGGGAAGGTCATGCCCCTCGAACCTTCGGACGGCCAGTGCGAGCAGCCGGCCAGGACCTGGGTCATCTGGGGGGTTGGGAGCAGGTTCATCTTCTCCACGCCGATGACCAGGATGTTGCGGAACCGTCCGGATTCGATTCCATAGACAGCGTTATAGAGCGCGATCGACGAGGAGGCGCAGGCACATTCCGACCGGCTCATCGGCTTGAAACGCATGGCCGGATCGATCTCCGCGGCGATGGGGGCCACGTGTTCCTGGTTCAGGAACGAGCCGGGCGAGCAGGAGCCGACCCAGATGGCGTCGATGTCCTTCGCCTGCAGGCCGGCGTCCTTGATGGCGCCGCGGCCGGCTTCGATCAGCAGGTCGTAGTAGGTCCGGGTGTCGGTCATCAGACCGGACATCTTGTCTTTCTTCACGAAGGCGCCGAACTCGGTGTTGTAGGCGCCGATGATGCAAACCTTGCTCATGTCATTCCCCTTCCGATAGGCTTTGAGTCACCCCGTCCCGTCCGGACTCCGGTCGGCAGAAAAATTTTGTTCTGCAAAATTCTCCATACTCGGCTCGGCCGCCTCGAAACCCATGGAAGGCTTGGAGTGTTGGACCAGATACTACCACGGCTCAGGAAAAATTGCAAAGAAAAATTTTGCAACGCACAACGTCTCGGTTCCAATTTGCTTCGGAAAAGGGATGCGTCGCCGTCAACGCGGTCCCAGCGATTCCATCTGCGCCATCAGCGGATCGGTTCTCGAAACGAAACCCCCATGTCGGTCATACACAAATCCCGGAAACAGGTGATTTTCCCCGGGGATGTCCCGGTGCCCTTCACCCCCCAATGGCCTGTAGGGGCGGGTTTGAAACCCGCTCTTGCGGTGCAAGAGCGGTGATCGGATTCGAATCTGACTGGCGCGGAAACACAGAGGCACAGAAATCCTCCGGATCTCTGTGCCTCGGCGGTGAAACGTTCTGTATATCTGGAGTGCTGTTCGTCAGGTGGCGGGGGGTTCAGAATTCGCGTCGGCCTGCTGCTGGCGCTTCTTCTCGAACACCATGTCGTAGGCCAGCATGCCGAGCATCGAGAAGATACCGACCGCCGCGAAGACGAACCAGATCCGCTCGGGATGGTAAGTCGAGAAGAGGAACCGCGTCGTCTCCTGGACGCTCTGGTGATTCAGCGCCTTTCCCAGCGTCGGGAGCACCTGGTCGAGAGGCAGCTGGGCGACGGTATCCTTCGCCATGTTCAGGTTCTCGACGAGATACTGCCGGGCCAGCGTCGTCTTGTCGCCGTAATACTGGTAGATCGGGCCCGCGAGGCTGCTTCCGAGCATCCAGCCGATGCCCTGCGGGAAGTTCACGTAGCCCATATACAGGCCCTTTTTGCCGGGCGGGGCGAGCATCGACAGATACTCGCTCTTGCGCGGACTCGCGATCATCTCTCCGATCGCGAACACGAAGATGCCGAGAGCGCAGATCCAGACGTTCATCGTATACCCTGCGACGACGAGGCCGGCGCTCGCGATGAAGATGCCGAGGATCATGCCGGCCACGGGGCGCATTCTTCCGAAGATCCAGCCGATGGGCAGCATGAGGAAGATGATGGCGAAGGCGTCGAGGTTGATGAGCCACTCGGCGGGAATCTGCTGGCCGCCCTGTCCGAGGGTGATCCAGGACTCTTTGCCGAACAGGTTCCCGAAGAACAGGACGGCGGTCGAGGTGTCGACCCAGTCGGTGATGAAGTTGGGGAGCAGGTCGAACAGCTGCATGAACATCAGCCAGAAGCCCGAAAACACGGCCAGGAACATCATCAGCGGCGGATCGAACAGGTTCTTCAGCGAGCTGAACAGCACCTGCCAGAACTCCTTGAACATCCGGGAAAGCTTTTCCCCCAGACTCCGGTCGTTGTGCTCGACGGCAACGTGGCCGCGGTCGGGTTCGTCGAAGAAGAACAGGGTGATGAAGTTCAGCGAGTGGATGCAGGCGCTCGTGATGAACACGTATTTCCAGCTCATCAGGCGCAGATACCCGGCGATGAGCGGGCCGGTGAAGCCGCCGATGTTCACGATCATGTAGAAGAAACTCCAGCCGAGCGTCGCGTTCTCCTTGGTGGTGGAGTTCGCGAGAATGCCCTGAATGCCCGGTTTGAACACCGCCGTGCCGGTCGCGACCAGCATGCAGGCGATGAAGAACGGCCAGTAGCCGCTCACCAACGCCATACTGACATACCCGACCACCGAGATCGCGATGGCGAACGCGACGGTCCGCTTGTGGCCGTAATGGTCGGCGTGGCCGCCGATGACGGTGGGAAGCAGGGACTGGAACGCCGCCCACCAGAAGAAGATGTTCGCTTTCTGCAGGTGCGAGAACTCGAGCCCGCCGACGGTGGCCGCGGCCACCATGTAGACGGCGATGCCGCCGCGCACGCCGTAATAGGCCCACCGCTCGAGCAGTTCGATGACGTTCGAGCACCAGAACGCCCGGCCGAAGCTCATCAGGGTCTGGAAAAAACCGGGGGAAGCAACATCGGAATTCGGGTTTGTCATAGCCTTTCCTATATAATGATGAGGTGAAAATTTTTTGCGTCGCGTGCCGTGCCGCTTTTGTGCGCGAGGCGCTCCGGAATATACCGTATCCCGAGTCGCCGAGTCCATGCCGGAAGTGACGCAGCGTTTTCGGCGATCAGCCAGCCGCGACTCATCCCGAAAGGAAACTCGGCGGTCAGCATTCCGCCGAAGAAAACGGTATCATGGCAGGGGATTTCCGAAAATGCGGATGAAGGGATACGGATGATGGTGTCCGGGCAGCTCCGGCAGAAGCATGTTCCCATTCTGGCCAGCCTGAGATTCAACCTCGTGGGAATCGCGGTGCTGGTGACCGTCGTATATCTTGGGTGCTGGATATATGGGCATCATCGCCTGGCCGATAACCTGGCGGCCGTTTCCGTCGAAAAGACGGGAACCGCCATGGAAGCCGACCTTGGCGCCTTTTTTCAGCCCGCGATCGACGGGTTCGAGATGGCGCGGATGTGGGCCCGGTCGGGAATGTTCCAGCCCCTCGATGCGAGCCGCTCCATCGCCCTGCTCCTGCCTTTCGAAAAGGCGCATCCACAAATCACGTCGATCACCACAGGTGATGCCGGGGGGCGGAGTTTCCGCATCGGCATCGATCCCGAGGGCTTCGTGGTGCGCTGCATTCGGTCCGGGCAGGACGCATCGCAATCCATGATGCTTCTCGACGGAAACGGCCGGGTGATGCGCGAATGGCTGGCACCCCGGGAATACGATCCCCGCACCAGGCAATGGTATCTCGACGCCGCGCTTCAGCAGTCCGCCTGCGCATCCGGAACCCTGGCTTCGCCGTCCTGGACGTCCCCCTATATTTTTCATACCGCCAACGCGCCGGGGCTTTCGCTGTCCGGCTCCCTCGAGGGCCCTGACAAAACGGTCTTTTTCATGACGTTCAACGTGGAGCTCGAACGGATTTCGGACTTTTCCGCCCTCCATGCGCCTTCCCCCGGCGGATTGACGTTTATCCTGTCCGATACGGGAACCGTCATCGGCCTGCCGGCCGGCCCGAGATTCCTTTCCCAGGATGGCCGCAGGGCTTTTTTTGCTTCATTTCCGACGAGGCTTCCGACCCTTGGTGAGCTCGGAATACCGGCCCTGAGCGAAGCAGGGAAAAACCTGCGGCTCGAAAAAAGCACGGTCAGGGTGTCAGGCGCGGGCGAGCCGTTCGTCCTGCATCTGCGACCGTTTCCGATCCCGAACGGAAAACCGATGTGGATCGGCATCGTCATCCCGGAGGCGGACCTGTTCCAGGAATTCAGACGACAGAGCTCGATCATCATCGCCGTCACGGCCGGACTGCTCATCTTCTGCTGGGTGATGGCCGCGAACCTGTCATACTGGTATGCCACCCCTCTCGGTCTTCTTGCGGAGGAAAGCCGTTTGATCACCATGCTGGAGCTGGAGAAAAAGACTTCTATAGACTCCACGATATTGGAGGTGCATCAACTGGCCAGGGCGCACGAGCGCATGAAAGCGGCGCTCGACTCGTTTTCCCGGTACGTGCCCCTCGTTCTCGTCAGGAAACTGCTCGAAGCGGGAACGGCGGCAAAGCTCGAATACAGCAGTCGCGAGATCACGATCCTGTTCACCGACATCCGCAATTCGACCTCACTCGCCGAGAGTTTCGACCCGACCACGCTGTCGGCCCATCTCACGAATTACTACGAGAACATGATGGGCCGGATCAGGTGTCATTCGGGCCTGATCGACAAGCTCATCGGCGATGCCATCATGGCCCTCTGGGGAACGCCGCATGACGACGCGAAACAGTGCGCGAACGCCGTCCGGGCGGTGCTCGCCTGCAGAGACTTTCTCCTGGAGTTCAACACCCGGAGCCTTGCTCAAGGCCTTCCCGAACTGCATACGCGGTTCGGCCTGGCGTCCGGAGCGGTGATGGTCGGAAATTTCGGATCGCCCGAGCGGATGTTCTACACGGCCGTCGGCGACAAGGTGAACCTGGCCAGTCGTCTGGAAGGCCTGAACAAAACGTACGGAACGCAGATCATGGCCGAAGAAAACGTCGTGAAGCTGGCCGGCGAGGGATTCGCCTGGCGTTTTCTCGACATCGTCGCCGTCAAGGGCAAGGCGAAGTCGCTCCGTGTATACGAGCTTCTCGGCGTCGCCGGAGCGGTTTCCGATGCCATGCTGCATTTTGCCGAAATATACGAGCGCGCTCTCGGAGAGTATCTGAACCGGCGGTTCTCAGAGGCGGAACGAATGCTCGCCGGGCTCGCTTCGCCGCATCCGGGCGATCTTTCCGTCGGCATCCTTCTTGAGAAAACACGACGCTATCTGAAAGACCCCCCGCCTCCCGACTGGGACGGCATTACGCGCTTCCAGACGAAATAATCGGCATGAACAAACTCCTGCGGGCCGTCTCCGTTCTGTTCCCTGTCTTTCTTCTCCTCCTTCCGCTAGCGATTTTCTCCGGCGGCATGAAGAGCGCCGCGCGCCTGAAGAACGCGGACATTCGCAGACAGTGGGTCGAAGAGAAGGGAATCCTCGCCCGTCAGCTCGAGGAAATGGCGCAGCCCGGGTTCTGGGTCGCCGAGGCCGTTCGGAGCACGCGGGTCGCGCTCGAGCGGAAAAAACGCTGGGAAGTTCCCGCATTGGGGCAATTTTTCGGCGAGGAACTGCCGCGCTGCCTTCCGAAGGGGATGAGACGGCCGAAGGTCTATGCGTTCCGTCATTCCGCGGATGACTCCGAACCCGGGACGCTCCTGACCGGAAAAGGTCTCGAGGCGAGGGGGCGGGTCATGCTGTCGAAGATGCTGCGAAATCTCGGCCTGCAGGCCTGCGACCTCCCGAACGAATTCCAGGAGAATGTCCTGACGTCGCAGTTGATCAGCCTGTTCGGCGGCCGGCTGCCGCGGGGGATCCTGGAAGCGTCTTTCCACGGGAGGAGCTTTCCCGTGCTTTTCGAAAAGAAACTCTATCTTGCCGCCTGGGAAAATGTGATTGTTGAGGGGAGGCCGCGGGTCTCCTTCCTGTTTCTCTTCCCGAATTCTCTCCATGCCCATCGCGATGCGATGCTCCTGACCCTCAGGAACTATCGTCGATACTTCGGAACCGCCCGTGTCATGCCCGTGTTCATTCCCATCAGAACTCCGATGGACAGGGAGAAGGTGCCCATTCTGGCGCCCGCGCGGGTCCTGAGTCCTTCGGCGCGGCGGCTCTGTCGCCGGATCAGTTCGCGCATCGAGTTCAGCCCTCCCCGGGACGGCCGGCCGATCGGAAGCATCAGCATGCCCTGCTCAGACATGTACAAGGTTCTCGAAGTGTCGACGCTGTGGGGATACGCCTGCGCGCTTCATCCGCTGAGCGGCTCCATCGGCATGTTCATCGGCAGGCGTCCGGCGTCCGTCGTTCCCGAGACGGGAGTCCCCGGATGGCTGTTCGCGACGGTCCTGGTCGGGTGGGGGGTATCCGCTTTTTTCCGGAAGACGAGCGGCAAACGATATTCCGGAAGCGTGAAAACAACGCTTCTGCTCTGGATTCTCGGTCTTTCCCTGCTGCCGGTCGCGCTGATCTGGAGCACCGGGCAGCGCATGTTCGCGGACCTGGAATCGAACCGGCTCGAGGCGCTGAAGGGCGATCTCGATTCGTATCTCGGGGAGATCGAAACCGGATTCACGGAAACGAGAAACTCCTGGCTCCAGGCGTGCCGGGCGATCCTGTCGTCCCCGATGCTGAGCAAGGACATCGATGCTGTCCAGTTGGAAACCGCCTCGAACCAGGCCGTTCTTGACCGTGTCTGGGAAATCTTCGAAACGCGCATCGGCGAGCCCAGGGCCATTGCGGTTCTGAACGCGGCCAATCAGGTCGTGTATCGCAAGGCCGCCTCCATTTCCGAGGAGGATTTCCGTTTCATTATTCACACATTGAAAATGAGCGGAGCGGCGAACCTCGAGGAAACCGCCGGCGCAAACCAGGCGGTGAAGAAGGCTTTCAGCGAGTTCGACGCCATCAACGAAGTCGACCTGGGACGGAAGAAGGTCCTTCGCTATTACAACCGCTTCACGCCGCAGTCCGGCAAGCCCTGCCTGCTGGTTGCCATCTGGGAGGAAGAGGCGCACTACGCCCCGTATCTAGTCCGGAAAATCGGATCCCTGCACAAGCGGTTGCGGAATGTCACGTTCGGGGCGATCCGCATGGAGGAAAAGCCGGTCGTTGTCGCGAATGCCGGTTCTTCGGGCTCGGTTGAAAAAATAATATATGAAATAAATAAAATGCGTTATGGAATCAAGATGTCGGGCGGCGAGGAGCGGCGGACGTTCCTGTTCAGTCGCAATCTGCCCGGTCATCTGTTCGTCGCGTCGACCTCCATCCGGCCGATGCTGGACGAGATTGCTGCCGAGAAGAGAAGGTCGGTGGTCATCCTGGCCCTTCTCCTGCTTCTGGCGATCATCGGAAGCGGGATTCTTTCGGGGCGCATCGCCTACCCGATCGTGAAGATGGCGCAGGGGCTCGAGCGGATCTCGAACGACGATCTGACGGTTCGCGTTTCCGAGTATCGGCATGACGAAATCGGGGAGGCGGGAAAGACCCTCGACATGATGACCCGCTGGCTGGCGGAGCGGCAGAAGATCAGCCGGTTCGTCGCGCCACAGGTTCTCGATGCTCTCGGAAAAGACGAACCGGAGCGACTTTCGCAGGCGACCCGCCGGGACGCGGTGACGCTGGTTTCCGATATCCGCGGTTTCACAACCCTTTCCGAGACGCATCCGCCGGAGATGATTTTCTCGCTGATCAACCGGCATTTGCAGATCATGACGCGGGCGATTCAGAAGCATGGCGGAGTCATCGACCGGTTCATCGGCGATGCAATCCAGGCCGTATATTATTGCGCGCCGGGGTTTGACGCGGCCGGAAAGGCCGTCGAATCCGCTCTGGAGATGATGGACGCGCACCGGAAATTCAACGAAGAACGTCTCGCCCAGGGCTTGTTCACCTACGGCATCGGTATCGGCATCGACCAGGGAAGCCTGCTGACGGGCGTCATGGGCGACCCCGCCGTCCGACTGGATTTTTCCGTGGTCGGAGACCCGATGAAGCACGCCGCCGACCTCGAGGCTTCTTCCAAATGCGGAAAGGCGACGAAAATCGTTTGTTCCGGTACGGTTCGCGAGGCAGTCTCTGAACGGTTCGGATATATCCCGATGGAAGGCACGGATTGTGACGATGCCTGGGAAGTGACGGAGAGACTGTCCTCCTCCGAAGGGCAGGAAAAGACGTGCGAGGCACCGGCGCAACTGCCGGAGCAGACGGAGCGGACGGAACGGCCGGCACCGAGGCTTGCCGCTGAAACCGCCGGCGGTCCTGCCTTCCAGGCCAGTTCCGGGGCGGTTCTGGCGTTCGGGCTGCTCGCCATCCTCGTCCCGTTCGGATTGACGCTCAGGGGCCTCGACACGATTTCCGGCCAGGCTCGTGTGACCGGACTGGCACGGATGCAGGCAGATTTCCGCAAAGAGCTCAGTCTGGCGGAAACGTCTCTGGAGCCGCGCTTCCAACTCTCTCTCGATCTTCGTGCCCGCGCGGAACAGGCCTTGGAGCTCGACCCGCCGGACGACCCCCGTCTCCTGGCGAATGCCGTTGCATCGATTGCAGGCGCCCGGTGCTTCCGCATCGACATGCCGAAGTTCGGACGATCCGATGGCGCGCTTCCGAACATGTTCAGAGAGGTGCGGGGAGGGGCGGGCGTGAACCTGAATTCCCTTCCAGAGAATCTATTGCAGAGCTGGCTGCTGCTGGTCTCGGACAAGGTGTTCTCCTTGGCCAGGTCATCCCCGCCCTTTCCCCGGGCCGTGCTCCAGGATGCCTGGGATCGGTATGAACAGGCGGTGGGATCCAGGAATGATCTCGAACGTCATTTCGGACAGGGATTCGGGAACCTGACCTCGGTTTCTCTGGGTGGTAGTTCTTTCCAATTTCTCTGGGCCGTCGGGCGGTCATGGAACGATCCCGCGGTGGCGACGCTCTCGGCCGCATTTTTCGTGATACCGGACGATCAAATCACGCAGGAGCGGGGAAACAGGGCGTTCGTGGCGAACATGGCCCGTCGCGGTCTCCGCGCCGCGATCCTTCCGGCCCATGGTGCGCGAAATCCGGACTGGATCGATCAGGAGTTTCTCCGGAATCCCGCCTACGGCAGCCTGCTCGACAAACCGCCGTTGAGCCTCGTCGAACTGCCGTCGGCGAACGAACGACTGGTGGCCCATGCCAGGCGGTCCCTCGGGGAAAACCCGATTACCATCGTTCTGATGCAGGCATGTCCCCCGGAGTCGAAGATTCCGGCCCTCATCAGGTTCGGGACCTTGCTCTTTTTCGGGGCGTTTCTGGCGGCCTGGTTTCTCTTTCTTATAAATGACCGGATATGGAAACGGCCTGTGCGGATCGGTCTGAAGGCGCAGATGCTCGGGGCCTTCCTGGTGATGATCCTGCCCATCGTGCTTCAGGGGATGCTGTTCCTCGAACGTTCGTTTTCCGAGCAGGCATTCCGCTTCCGGTCAGACCGGATTCATGAAACGGAGGCGGTGGCCCGGAATCTGGATCGAACCCTTCCCGTGTATTTGGGCTGCTTTTTGAATCTGATCCAAGGCAGGCTGGACGAGCCGGCATTCAGGGCAGCGCTGGCAAAGGTCGCTGACGGAGGCGAGACGGGGGTGGTCGATTCCGCCAGTCTCCTCGCATGGCAGTTGTACAAGGATCTCGCCTCGGCGGGAGTGGTCCTCAAGGACCCGATCATCGGAGGCGCCGACTTCTTCGGGAGCAATTTTGCCTGGGATTCGAAGAAAGGGACGCTCCTCCAGCGGAAACTCCTGTTTGACGGCCCGGCGAGTGTTCTCCAGCGATTCAACGCCGGCCGAGCGAATGCCGGAGCGAAAAGCAGCTTCGAGGACATGATCGTTTCGGCCAGCACTGACCAGCTTCGCACGGCGATGTCCTCCGTCGTTTCGACCGAACTCCTCGCCGATGAGTACCTGGGACTGCGGTTCTTCACCCAGATTTCACTCTCCAGAGACCTGAAAAACTCGACGATGGTGCGCTTGTTCCTCTTCGACCAGGGGGTCCCGCGGTTTTCCTTCCTTGCCCTGGTTCCATACCAGTCGGTATTGTATCAGCCCCTCATGACCTGGAACCGCTCACGCAGCGAGCTTCTCCCGGGCGATCTGCCGGGCGTCTCGGCCGTGCACCGGTCACTTCCGGCCGTCATCCCGGATGCGCCCTTCTGGACCGCCAATCCGACCACGCAGGACGGTTCGCTTTCGTTCTCGACCTGTTTTCGCCTTTCGCCCGCCGTGTTCAGCGAGCCAGCCATGCAGGCATTCCAGGCCCAGACGACGCTTTCACGGTTTATCCCACAGGGGCGAGACACGATTCTCATGAGCGTTCTGCCGCGAACCGAGGGCGATCAGACGGCGTTCGTCGCTTTCTCCCCGTTCAGCCGGGAGTTGGCCCGGGAACTGGAAGCCAATGCGCGAGGTCGTCTTCTGCTTCTGCTGCTGGTCGTCCTGTGTTTTGGGGCCTCGTGGTATGCCTCCGAGTCCTTCCTGAGACCGGTTCTCGATCTTTCGGCCGCCGCCCGCCAGATCCGGGCGGGGAATTTCAAGGCGCGGCTTTCCGGAGAGTTCGAGGGCGAGTTCGGGCTGCTGGCCGGTTCGTTCAACGCGATGGCTCGCGGGGTCGAGGAAGGTCGCCTCCTGAGCCGGTTCGTCTCGGAGTCGGTCCGCATGACGGCCAGATCCAGGGGGAACGTGGATGGCTCCGATCGCGGAACGGTGATCAACGTGACCGTCATCTTTGCGGGGTTGAGCGGATTCAAGGCGCTGATGGCGGCCGTTCCGCCCGAAGACCTGGTCGAGCGCCTCAATATCTGTCTCGAGACGATGTCCGGCATCATCCGCGCCCACGACGGCGAAATCGACAAGTTTATCGGAGACAAGATCCTGGCGGTGTTCCACGAAGCCGGGCCCGGGAGCGGTGATTCGGCCCGGAAGGCGGTTTCTGCCGCTCTCGCCATGCGGGAGGCCATGCGTGCGCTCGAGAGCCGGATCGGTTCCTCGATCGGGATCGGCATCGTGACGGGAAGCGTCCTGTCGGGAATCCTCGGCACGGCCGAGGTGCGGCTCGAGCACACGATCCTCGGCGATACCGTGAATCTCGCCTCCCGTCTTGGCGACATCGCCCAGAAACTCGATCCGGACGGCGCCATCGGCACGGTCCCGGGTGGAGGCATCGTGATCGAAGCCGAGACCCGTCGCCTGCTGGCAGATTTCCCCGCCGCCATTCATCCGCTGAAACTCCCCCCGATCAAGGGAAAGACCCGCGCGGTCGAAGCCTATCTTGTCACCCCGCCCTGCCCAAGCTGAAGCCGGAGGACCATGCGCTGCATGAACGTACGAATGTTGAATCGCCCGTGGCTTTTCCTCGCAGAAGTGGTTTTCCTGCTCGTCCTTGCCCTCCCGTCGGCCGCAGCTGGAGAGGAAAGCGAGGAATGCCGAGTCAGAATCGAAAACCGCGAACGGGGGGAAATCGCCGTTTCGACCGATCGGGGCGTGAGTTGGAGGGGCATCGGAAGGGTTGTGCGCCCCGATGACGGCTACACGCAGGAAACCGGAGACGACGGTTTCACCGCCGCGGACTGGGCGCCTTCGGGGGCCGTGGCCGCGACGGCCGTCAATGCCCTTCATATCAAGGTTCGGCAGGGAACACGGCACGCGGTTCTTTTCACGATTCAGCCACGCGAGTTGCTCCGCATGACGGCGGAAGAGGTGAAATCCTACTTCTCGAGCCGAACCTCGATTTTCACCGACATTCCGGCCGGCAGCCTGCTGTTCGGGCCCGAATATGCGCCCCGACTGGGAAACCCCGTGCATGTCATCCGCGATGGGGAGTCGTTCCGGATTCCCGAAGAATACAAACCGAGGATTGGGGACACCCTGGTCATCCCTTCCATGCGGCCGAGCCCCTGCCTGAAAGAGCTGAGATTCGTCAACAGACCCGGCGGGCTCGTCTTCGCCGCTTACTCGGACGGCTCGGCGAGGTGCGTCGGCTCCGTCGCGAAGTCCGCGGGGGCAACGGGGCGGTTCGGCGGTTCGCAGTATGCCGGGCGAGGCGAAGTCCGTGCCAATCACCCCGGCGTGCTGTGCGTCTCAACGTCGAAACGCGGCGATGTCGGCGGGTTCCAGATCATTCCCGCGGTTCACGCCGGAGGTCCGGGTCTGAAATATGTATGGGGAAATATATCGGCATGGATGGTGGTGAAGCCGCTCCTGCCGGGCCGGCCCCCGCTGGAAGGGCGCCCGCCGCTGTTCGGTGGACATATCCGACCGGGGACGGGCCGCTGCCTGGTCCGCATCGGCGACGGGCGGTGGGAACCGGCGCCCGAGCGTGTTGGCCTCGTGCGCGACGGGTTGGGGAACGTCACCGAGATCCGCCTGCTCTTCGGGAACGGGACCGACTGACGGTTGTTGCGCGGCGGGGAAATGCCGGCCTCCCATCCGGGGTTGACAATGGCCATGCAACTTGTGCATGGAAGATATGTATATTGTTCGTAAACAACGCGGCTGCGCCCCTCCTGTGAACGGCTTCGTCCCGCCGGTGCGCGACTTTGATCGCATGGCACGAGCCTTGCATCTCGAATAGGAAGGAAGATTCGGTTTGCCAGGAGGTTCCCATGTATACCGAACGTATCATTCGCATCGTGGCCGGCACGATCGTGCTGGCGAGCGTTGCCCTGTCGCACTACGTCAGTCCGTGGTGGTCGCTGCTGACGATCTTCGTCGGAGCCAACCTCTTCCAGTCGGGCTTCTCCCGGTGGTGCCTGCTCGAAGATATCCTGACCTCGTTCGGCGTCCGTTCCTGTTGCGCCGAGGCCGACCGCCGGTCGGCAACCGCCGCCCGTTGACGGCTGATAAATAGGAGGATCTATGTTATCCATGCCCGTTATCGCTCGAGTTGCGGGGCCGGTCATCGGCGGTGCGCTCGGCTTCGCGTATCACAAGGTGGTCGGCTGCGCGGGCGGAACGTGCCCGATCGTCGCCAGTCCGTATCTGAGCGTCTTGTACGGCGCCCTGATCGGCTTTCTGGTTCAGTCGGGCCGGTGACTTCCTGACGGGAGTCCTGCGACCTGATACCGCTGCAGTCTCATCTGGAGGCCTCGCAGCGAGATGCCCAGCGCGCGGGCCGTATGCGTCTTGTTCCGGTTGCATCGCTCGAAAACGGCCAGGATGTGCTCGCGGATCACATCTTCCAGTTTCGTGATTCCGTCCGTTCCGCCCGAGGTCGTGCCGTGCAGCGCCTCGTGATGCCGGCCCCGGTCGAACGGCGCTTCCCCGCGACGAACCCGCTGCGGGAGAGCGTCTGCCGTCACCGTTGCGCCTTCGGCCATGGCTACGGCGAACTGGACGACGTTTTCGAGTTCGCGGATGTTGCCCGGCCAGGGATACCTTTTCAGAATGCGCAGAGCTGCCGGCGTCCAGCGGAGATCCGTCCGTCCGGCCTCTGCTGCCATGCGGCGGAGAAACGCCTCGGCCAGCGGGGTGATGTCTTCCGTCCGGTCGCGCAGGGCCGGCAGGGTAATCGTGAAGAGGTTGATCCGGAAGTAGAGGTCCTCGCGGAACGCCCCTGATTCGACAAAGCGCTCGAGCGGCCGGTTTGTCGCTGCCACCACCCGGACATCCACGGAATGTGGTTCCCGGGCGCCCACGGGCTGGATTTCGCCGCTCTGCAGGACTCGCAACAGCTTGACCTGCTGCATGAGCGGCAGATCGCCGATTTCGTCGAGAAACAGGGTGCCGCCGTCGGCCTGGTCGAAATACCCCGCGTGGTCGGCCAGAGCGCCCGTGAAGCTGCCTTTCCTGTGGCCGAACAGGGCGCTTTCGAACAATTCCTGGGGGATGGCGCCGGAATTGACCGCGACGAACGGACGCCGGGCGCGCGGACTGCGCATGTGGATCGCGCGGGCGACGACTTCCTTGCCCGTGCCCGATTCGCCTCGCAGCAACACCGGACCCCGATGAGGCGCGACTTTGTCGACGACCTGGCAGATCGACTTGACCTTGTCGGAGTCGCCGAAGAGGCAGTGGCCGGTCGCGGTGAGAGCCGGAGGTGCGGACGTCGTCCGGGAATGTTCGCGTGCCATGGCAACAGGGTAGCATGCATTCACGGATTATTCCATGCAAAATATGCATGGCGATTGTGTGAGCCACCTCATTCGCATTGTCCGGTTGCGTCTGGCCATGACCGGGTTTCTGTGGCCAGGGTTTCCTGGAACTTTCTTCGAAATTCCAGAACTTCCAGCCATCTTTTGCATCGCTCGCGGACTTCCTGCTGTTTGGCCGGAGGGAGTTTGGAGGCCGCTTCATCGCATTCCGCGGAAAACGTGTGGATCTGACGGACGGCAAGGATGAGCCAGAAATACGCCTCCGCAAAGTCCTGGGGAACGCCCTTCCCACGCAGATACATGGCGGCGAGATTGACTTTCGCCTTCGCGTTTCCCTGCTCGGCCAGGTCGCGGAGAATGGTGACATACGTGGCGATTTCGCCGCGTTTTCGCGCCGCATCGGCATCGTCCCAGGCATCCCCAAAACTGGGGACGCTCAAGGATGCGACCCAGAACATCACCACAAGGAGCCTCTTCATCCGGTACCCCTCATTTCTCTTTCTATAATACCTCATCGCCCCTGCGTGTTGCCAACAAACTGCGACTGCCGCGGGAACGGCCCGCTTCCGCGGTCGGCATGATCCTGCGGGGAAAGGGTCTGCACGATGAAAACCCCGCCCGGACGAAGACGTTCGGGCGGGGTCGGTCGGAGTGGAAACGGTGAGATCATTCGAAGCGGGGCAGCTTCTCCCAATTGGAAGTGTCGGGACTGTTGATGTCCTCGAACCCGTACTTGTCGCCGTCCTTGGTCAGAACGATGACGAACGTCTCGGCGCCTTCGGTACGCAGAAAGGCCAGCACGGTGCCCTTGGCCATGAAAGGCGGAGCGCTGCGCAACTCGCCGACCTCGGTCACGTCGCCGATGTCGCGGCGCAGTTCCTCGAGAGCCTTCGGCAGGTCGGCGGGCTTGATCTTCTTCTTGTTGGCGTCGTTGCACACCGACAGCAACTCCTCGCCGTCGCCGCGTCCGATGGCGCGTAGTACCTTCTCGGCGACCGCGCGCGGATTCTTGCGATCAACGACTGCCCGGGCGGCGGCGGGGGAAAGGATGTCGGGTTCCGATGGCGGGGCCGGGGCGGGAGTCTGGGTGGCGAAGACGATCGATTTGATCTGCGTGGGATCGAGCATCAGTTCCTCGGTCTTGCCAGTGTCGGGGTTCTCCCCGACGCAGTCGAGGGTGGCCGATGTGTAATGGGTCTTGATGCTGGGAAACTTCAGGTCGTAGGTCTTGCCGTCGCGGGCGACGACGTGGTAGACGCCACCTTTGGCCTCGATCTTCGCCACGTTCTTGAACAACAGCTTGACCTTGCCGGTCGCGGCGTTACCCTCGATGTACCCTTCCGAACTGATGCCCGATATCTTCAGTTCGCGGTCCGTCGGTTCACGGGTCTGGGTCTTGTCCAGGACGATCGTGGCGGGGATGGGATCCACCGTTCCGTAAAACGCCGCCACCAGCGCGGGCCAAGCCAGGAAGATGACCAGCGCGCCCCACCACGGAAATCTTGTTCGATCGCTCATGTAGGTGTCTCCTCGAAATTCGATGTGGTATGGCGATTTACCACGACGGGAGTCCCCAGGGGAGGTCGTCCCGGAGGGCCGAATTCATCTCGCCGTGTATCTCGCCCGTCACCGGTCACCGCCGAAAGGTGTCCCGGTGCTTCTGCGGGTTTCCGAAAAAGGTTGAACGCCGGACCTGGCCACTATTTCGGCAGGTTGGACGTGCGCATCCGGGAGCACTTGTTGAAAGCGGCGCGGGCGAAGGGAGGGGCTTTGGCCACGCCGGGCCGCTCTTCGGTCAGGAAGGAGACGTTCCAGACGCGGGTGATGCCCTGGGCCGCCTCTGCGTCGCGCTGGACGGCGACCATGAAGGTGAGGGCCCAGACGACCGGTTCCCCGAGCAGGTTCCGTTTGTAGCAATACCAATTCTTGTCGACCACCGCTGCCCGGATGGCTTTTTCGCCGGGTTGACAGGTGGAATTGAAGTAATCGAGGGCTGCCTGGGCGAGCTGGTCGGGTTGTCCTGGCCCGCCAAACCCCTTTTCATGCGAGGGGAAGACGAACTCGTTCATCTCCTTCTCTGCCTTGGCGGCGGTGGCTTTTTCGATTTCGTCAACCTTGCCCAGCCAGGTTCGGGCTTCCTGGTTGCCCGGATCGAAGACGACCGCCATTTCCAGGAGCTTTCGGTTGCGGGCGAACACCGCCGGCCGGGCCGCCTCGGCCATATCGGCGACCATGCCGAGTTCGACTGCGGCCTGCTCCACCATGCCGGTGGCGGCGTCGCGGCTTCCCGTCTCGACGCTGGCCAGTCCCCGCTCGAGGCTCTGCAGGATGGCCTCGACCGACCGGTTGCCCTCGAACGGGGCGTCATCGCCGGCGATCCGGGTCCAGGCCTCATTGATCTCATTAGTGGTCTTGCCGTGTTCCTGGGCTTTGGCCAGCATGTTCTGCACGGCGACGAGATCCTTCTCGAGGAAAGCCTTCAGTTTCCCTAAGACCTGCTCATACTCTTCGGGACCCGTAAACTGGCCTGAGCTCATCTGGTCGAACAGTTCCTGGTTCCGGTCCAGGATGTCCCCCATCTCCTTCCAGCTGCGGACGATCTCCGCCTTGTCCGTCACCTTGGCCCACAATGGAGAACCGGAAAACAGGGGGAAGAGGATTCCAACGATCAATGTGATGAATGCGGCAAATCGGGCGAAATTCACGGGACCAGCCTCCTTGAGCGTTTTGGATGATCCGTCATCGTGACAGGCTATCACGCCTCGGGTTTTCCAGTCTCGGGGACCGACGGCCGAAATCCAGTTACCGATATTGGGCGGAAAGCATCATTCACGAAGCAGATGCTCAAACTGTTCCAGAAATCGGGCCACATGCAGTCCGTCCGCAAGGCCGTGATGCACCTGGATGGAAACGGGAAGCATTTGCTTATTCCCTTGCCGATGGACTTTTCCGAACGTGATTCGCGGAATGGAATCCTCCGAGCGAAGCGACTTCGAATAGGTGAGTCCCGTGAAATGGTGCCAGGGAATGCTCGAATAAAAGATCTGGTCGGCCCGTTCGTTCTGGTCGATGCACATGCCTGACCGCGCCCGGGTTTGCTCGATGCTCTTGACCGCCTCACGCGCGAACGTGGCGAAGTCATCGAAAAACTCGATGAAGCAGCAGCCGAACGTCTCGTCAGGCCGAAGCACCGTCGCCGACCCGTGAATGCGGTCGAAACAGGCGACCCGGCCGTCGACGATGCGCAGTCTCAGCTCCTCGACCCGGTTCGCCGCAATGAGAGACTTGTGGAGATACCGCAGAAAAAAGGATTCCCCGGCCTGTTTCGCGGCCCGCCATGTGACTGCGCAGTCGAGCGCCGTCGACAAACTCCAATACGGGTCATCCAGACTGCAAAAATGCCGGAAATGCTCTTTCCGCTTCCAGGTTTCGATGTCGATATGCTGCATTGGCATCCCTCTCCGAAATTCGTACGACAACTGTATCACGGATGTGGCTGACCGGCCGACCGGAATGTTGTATGTATGCTAATATATATTTAGCATTTTCATAATCGCCCGCTCGATTACTGCTCGTCTCACAGGTAACACGACAATCACCCGCATACTCGATACCGTTCGTGCTGAGCTTGTCGAAGCACGAACAGCCACTTGCAGATGATTCCTCATTTCGCCCTTCGACAGGCTCAGGGCGAACGGGTGGCTTTCATTCTGCAGGAATCAATAACATATGAGACGAGTAGTATTTTCTGGGCCGGGTGAATGGAACAGGATACAATGGCATCGGGAAGGCACGTTCATGATTCTGCTGAAAGACCATACGATCGAAGAGCTTCACGCGCACCTCGCTTCGGCGGGGGTTTCCCTCGTCATGGCGAAAAAACTCCAGGCCGCGGCCATCCGTGAGGACAGGTGGCTTCCCGAGGGGCCGGGGCTTTCCCCGCGGGTGCTGGCCCGCGTCAGGACCATCGCGGAGATTCCCCGGCTGACGCTCCTGGAAAAGGTCGTCTCGCCCGTCGACGGCTTCGCCCGCTATGTGTTTCGCGGTGACGGGCCGGATCCGTTCGAAGCCGTCCGCATTCCCCTCGCGAGCCAGTCCGGCGAGACGTTCTACGCCGTCTGCGTCAGCTCCCAGGTCGGCTGCGCCATGGGCTGCGCCTTCTGCTTCACCGGCCGCATGGGCTTCAGGCGCAACCTGTCGACCTGGGAAATCATCGACCAGATTATACGCATCAAAATAGATTCACCCCATCCTCTTCGAAGCGTCGTGTTCATGGGAATGGGCGAGCCGATGCACAACTATGACGCGGTCATGCGTGCCGTTTCGATTCTCGCCGAGCCCTGCGGAATGGCAATGTCGCCGAAGTCGATCACCATTTCCACCTCCGGCGTCGTCCCGGGAATTCGGCGTCTCGCCGCCGAGAAAAGGCCGCTCAAGCTCATCGTCTCTCTTTCCTGCGCCGATCCGACGCGCCGGCAGGAGTTGATGCCCGTCGAGAAAACCTGGACCACGGGCGAATTGATGCAGACCATCCGGGAATACCACGAAACGACGAAACAGCGGGTCACCCTGGCCTGGACCATGATTTCCGGCGTCAATACCAGCCCCCTCGACGCGAGGCAGCTCGCCGAACTGACGCGCGGACTGCCCTTCCGGCTCGAACTGATCGATGTGAACGATCCGACCGGCCGCTTCAAACCCCCGACCCAGGCCGAACTGGACATCTTCCGCGATGCCCTGAGCGCCGAACGCGTGAAACCCGTGACGCGCCGCTCCAGCGGCGGAATCGACATCCGCGCCGCCTGCGGCATGCTCGCCGGAGACACGGCATCTCGATGATTGCGTCCGGCCGGAATCTGTCAGGCTGCTGCCGATCGCGCCGGTAATCCAGTCGCAAGTTTCCCTGAACGGTGAAAGACGCTTCTTGCCCCGAAAAATTCAGGAATGGTATCCTTCGTTCGTTCGGGGAAATGCGGGTGTTTTGTGCCAATTCCCAAGACCCAAGAGTGATGTGCGGATCGATGACGAGGAACGAATCCTGTCGTGGTCCCACGCAGAAGAACTCGGTCGGAGGAACAATGACTTCATCGACCGGTAAGGAGCCGACAATGGCGCTTCCAAAGATTGGTTATGACATCGGGAAAGAAAGTTTGCGCAACAACTGTTTCTGCTTCCTCCGGGAACACGTCGAAAAGCATCCAGACCGTGTTTGCATGAAGTGGGTCAACACGAAGAACAAAATGTGGTTCGACTACAACCCCTTCGCCCGGACGCTGACGCACGATGCGTTCACCTATAAGAACATTTACGACATGGTCGTCCATGTGGCCGCCGGATACAAGAAGCTCGGGGTCGAAAAGGGCGACTGCGCGCTGGTCTATGTGCCCATGATTCCGTGGCTCTACGCCGGCATGTTCGCCTTCCAGATGTTGGGCGTCAGGTGCATTTTCCTGGATTCCTTTGCGCGGGCCGATCAGCTGGGCTACGTTGCCGACCTCTGCAAGCCGAAAGTCTGGCTGTCGGGCGAGCGGGGTTTTTCGATGGGAAACGGCCAGCCCGCGCTCGAGGCGATTCCTGTGAAGATCAATATGGGGCCATGCACGAAAACCTGGACAGCTCGCTTCGAAGAGCTCCTTCAAACGCCCGAGACCGCCGAGCCGGTTCCGGTCGAGCAGGAGCACACCGCGCTCATCACGTTCACCACTGGCTCGTCGGGAACGCCAAAGGGGGCCGATCGTTCGCACCGGTTCCTCGCCGCGCAGCATTACGCCATCGACGCCTGTCTGCCGTACGAAGCGAGCGACCTGGATCTCCCGGTCTTTCCCATCTTTTCGCTGAACAACCTCGCGGCGGGCGTGACCACCGTCCTGCCGGCCATCAACGTGGCGGAGCCGGCGGACAACGACGCGTATGTGCTCTACACGCAGATCACGGGGGAGAACATCACCACTCTCACGCTGAACCCCTCACTGCTCAACGGGTTGAACAAATACTGCCTCGAGAAGGGAAAGACCCTGCCCGGGCTGCGTCGTGTCGCCGCCGGTGGTGCCGCCGTGTCGCGCGACGTCGTGGCGGAATTCGCGAAGATTGCGCCGAACGCGGAACTCGTCGTCATGTATGGCTCCACCGAGGCCGAACCGATGGCCCACATCACAGGCAAGGAGATGCTCGCCCAGCGCAGCGTCACGGAAGACGATCCCGAACTCGTCGATGCCGGCGTCAACGTGGGGCACTTCGCCCATGGCCTGCAGTACAAGTTCATCAAGATCGTGCGCGGCCCCATTGAAATCGCTTCTGACAAACAATGGGCCGATCTCGAGGTTCCGCCGGGAAACGTCGGCGAACTTCTGGTTGCCGGCGAGCATGTCTGTCGCGCCTATTATAATAACCCCGAAGCCTTCAGGACATCGAAGATTCGCGATCACAACGACATCGTGTGGCACCGAACGGGTGATCTCGGACGCCTCGACCAGAAGGAAAACATCTGGATCGTCGGCCGCATTCACAACGTTATCGAGCGCGCCGGAACGTATCTCTTCCCCGTACAGGCTGAAGTCGTGCTGAAACGCCAGCCCTACACCCGGCTGGCCGCCTATCTCGGCGTTCCCGACCAGAAGCTCGGCGAGAAGACCGTCTGCGTGATCGCGCCGAAGGATCCCGCCGACATCGGGAACAAGCAGCTCTGCGCCGAACGCGAAGCCGAGATTCGACGGATCATGACCAAGAACCAGATTCCCGTCGACCAGGTGATTTTCCACCCGGACATTCCGATGGATCTGCGCCACCGCTCGAAGGTCGAGTACGGCATCCTCCGCGAAGAACTGAAAAAGGCCGACCTGGTCTGAATTCGGGTTCATCCGACTAAAGCGTACTTTGTCTCATGAAGAGCCATGATCTTGAGTTTG